>DATFVD010000688.1:0-4388 GCA_035260505.1 Terriglobales bacterium | reverse complement strand
AATTCCCGCTAAACTATTCTAATTAAAGTACTTAGTTTCATCCGCTACATGAATAAGGACTTAGCTGTGATCTCTGCGGTTTGGCGTGCACTTTTCGGGGTGCGGGGTCGCCGCTTCTGCTGCTTTATTTTGTCTACTTGCCGTCTATTTTTCAAAGAGCCGCCGAAGATGGTTTGCGGCGGATGATGGGTCCGTCTCTGGAGACGGACGCTGTTTTCGATGCTGCACTGTCGGGGAATTATCGCGCGATTTGCGATTGCTTGTCTGTGATGGCGGTACGAGAAAAATGTGATGGAAAAGGGGCGGGTGAGAGCAGAGATGGGGATGGCCGCAGCGTCGCACTCATCGCAAAAGAACGCGATGAGTGGGATGCCGGGAGCTTAATGCAGGCTTAGAAGGTTAGTCGCGTCTGGAATTCGATCACGCGGCCCGCCAGAGCGCCGCCCGCTTGTCCAAAGCGTGAGCAACAGCTCGTGATGTTCGTGCTGTCGCTGTTGTAAGCAAACGGGATCAAGTTGAGCTTGTTGAACAGGTTGAAAATGTTCGCGCGGAAGTCCAGCGTTGCGCCCTCACTGGTCACAAATGGCAATCGGGTCTCTTTGCCCACGCCCACGTCGAAAGCCGAATAGCGGGGACCACGGAACGAGTTCCGTTTTACAAACGGCGGCCCAGGCGTGCTCGTATCAAAGTAAGTCGGTGCGCCATTGGGGAAGTTTCCACCCGGCTTCTGGAAAGTGGAGGTGCTGTAATCGTTGCCGGCGCCGCCCAGATAGGCTCGTGGCAAAGCGGGGCATATCGTGCCGCCCTGCGGAACCGGCGGACAATTATTGCCCGAAACGGGGCTCCACGGGAAGCCGGAATGTACCTGGAACGTCGGATCGATGTGCCAGCCACCTAGAAGCTTGGAAGCCCAGGTCCCCTTGCTGCCGGGAAAGGGAATGTCCCACAAGCCGGCAATCATGAAGCTGTGAGTAGTGTCAAAGTCGGACGGGCCACGATCGCCCAGGGATTGGTTGATGGGATAGAACTGGTTGGTGTAGGAGCCCGCTCCCTCGCCAGTAACTTCGTCGATACTCTTAGCCCAGCGATACTTGGCGAACATCTGGACGCCATGCGAGAAGCGATGGTTCACGTTCGCGAGCAGCGCGTTGTAGTTAGCATTGGAGTCAGTGGAGGGGAAATATTCGACGTTAGCAAAGGGACTGGGGTGCGCATAAATGTTGTTCAGGTTTACGATGCGCAAAAGCCTGCGGCTGGAACTGCCCTGGTATCCGAGTGTGGCCACAAAGTCATGCGGCAGCTCGTACTGGAAATCCAGCGAGTAGCTGTACACGTATGGTGTTTTGAAGTTCTGCGGCGCTCCCCAAATCTCGATGAAAGCATTGTTGGGCAAGCCGGTTTGGGGATTAGTGGCGAGGGCTGGATTCCCTGGATACCCGGTGATCGAATGGATTCCGGTTTGGCTCTGCACCAGCACTATCTGGTTGCCAAGGAACTGGTTGTTCACGTCGAAAGCGGGAGCATAGGGAGCGGCCATCCATCCATTCAACAGCCGGTCGGTATTCGACGCCGCGCAACAGACACCATAACGGTAAACGAAAGGCGGATTGACCCGGCTGATTCCCGTCATGGTATCGCTGACGCGGTTGTAGCCCATGCCAAAGCCAGCGCGGAAAACGGCCTTGTTATTCAACTTGGACGGGCTCCAAGCAAAACCGAGCCGCGGGCTGAAGTCTTTCTTGTCCGCTGGATACAGAGGGTTCGTCACTTTCAGGGTCGCATTTTTCAAGCCGTTCACGTAGTCCGTCGCGGGATTCAAGATCAAGTTAGCCAGGTGCCCGAATTTATCCTGCAGCGGGCTAAAAAACTCGTAACGCAGTCCGAGGTTGACAGTCAGGTTCGGCCGCAGTTTCAGGTCGTCCTGTACGAACCAGGAAATGTCGTGCTGCCGGAAGTACTTGTGATTATCGGTAAAGTTTCCGGTGCGTGGATCGGCGTTCACTCCTTCAAAGATAGGGGCGCCGTTCACGAAGCTCCAGATCCCATGATAGGTGTAGATGGGACGCTGGTCTCCGAACATGTAGTCGTTGTTATCCTGCGCCCACGCGATTCCGAAACCTGCCTTCAGGCCGTGACGGCCATGAAGCTTGCTGACCACGTCGCGGAACTCGAACTGGTTCTGCGCAAACAAGCCCGGAGAGTTGTCGCCCTGCGGCGATCCCCAGATGATTCGAGACAAGGGGATGTCCTCCATCTCGACGTTAGGCAGACCCCAATTCGAGCCGCGATTGACGTCGTACTCGTTGTTGTGCCAGCGCGTGGCATTGAAACGCGCTTCGTTCAACAACGTGGCTGAGAATGAGCGGTTCCACAGGAACGTGATCAGACCGTTGCGCCATTTCGAGTTTATGTCTTGATTGGGACGCCCATTGCCCGAGAACACCGTAGTGTCGAGCGGAGTGATGTAGAAGCTTCCGGCAAACTGATTCTTCCCCTGGTGGTAGTCAATGCGCGTGTTGTACTGGTTCCCGCTGAACTTATTGGGCTGTATCAATAGTACCTTTTGCAGATCCGGAATACCGTCGAACCCGCCGCCAGTTGTGTCGCTTACGCAGGTGGGAGGACAAGTCGAGCTCACATTCCAGGTCGGAACATATTGTCCGTAAGAAAGCGCGGGCGAGCCCAGATCCACGCCGGTCACGCCGTTCTGGGTGGCAATCTGGCAGCCGGAACCATCAATGCCCTGCACTCCACCTGGCGAATACGTATATTGCGGCCATTGATTCTTGAACTCATTACAGTCGGGAGCGAGCACCTGCAGAATGCGCGGCCGCGCACCGGTCGCGGTGAGCAGTTGCGTCTCAACCGCGCCAGCTCGATTCGTGTTCATGAAATCTATGAATTGTGGAGTCTCGACGTACCGAGCGGCGTACGAAGGATTGTGATTACGGTTCCCTTCATAGGAGAAGAAAAAGAAGAGCTTGTCTTTCAAGACGGGGCCGCCGATTCCGCCGCCAAACTGACGGTTCTTATTTTTTACCCTCTCTGGCACATTCGCTGTCTGGAAACCGCCCCATCGGTTGTATGCATTCAGTCCCGGATCATCGTATGTAAAGAACCCCGTACCGTGGATCTGATTAGTGCCGCTCTTGGAGATGGCTTTGACTTGGGCACCGGTGTTGCGGCCATCCTCGGCGGAGTAGGTGGAGGAAGTAACGTTAACTTCGGCGATCGACTCCTGGTTGGGAGTGAGAATGGCGGCGCCGCCCCAGGTAAGACTGTTAGTGCTGGTGCCGTCAATCGTAAAGTTGTTGCCGCTCGGACGCTGGCCATTCGCGCTGACCTGCGCCACATTTTCCGTTGCAAAAATAGAGTTCGTGGAAGAACCGGGACCAGACGTATTGACGAAGTTCTGCGATTCGCCGGTTCCCTTGCGCGCTCCATCGCCAAACACACCGGGCGCAAATCTCAACAATTCGTAGGGATCGCGGCCGTATTGCGGCAGACGCTTGATCTCCTGCTCCGTAAGGGTGCCGTTGATGTTGGCATTCTCCGTCTGCACGGCAGTGACTTCGCTCGTCACGTTCACCGTCTCCTGGGTCCCGCCCGCTTCCAATGCAACGTCCAACCCACGCACGTTCTCTGCGTCCACTTGCACATTCGCGGCGTGGCTTTTGCGGAAGCCGCCGGACTCCACGTCCACGGTGTATTGACCTGGAATGAGGCTTGCTACACGGTAGAAACCCGATCCGCTGGTTTCGGTGGTCTGGTTGGCTCCGGTTGCCTGGTTGGTCACCGTCACCTTCGCGCCTTTCACGACGGCGCCCGTCTTGTCAGTCACCGTACCCTGTAAGCTCGCGCCATATTGGGCATGGACAAACGCGGTGAGTGAAACGATGCTGACGATCAGCAGTACAACGCGGACTGCCCAACTCGAACGCCTCATGAAATCTCCTCGGATCGAAAACGAGCTTGCCGTCAACGCTGACTTCAATCCCCTGCGAATCGCGTACTAAATCTCTGGAAAAGCGATTTAGTAAAGACTCGCCGCCTGCTTATAGCACGTCCGAATTTCGGCAGTCAAGCCTTTAATGGCTCGACTGTCGTCGGCGTGCTTCTATGGAAATGCACAGGCGGGTATGAAAAACGATAGGTCGGTTAATGCCTTTGTTTGCTCTTAACTCCTCGCGCGTCTGGCGCCGGACCAGTGGTTTCTCGAATTATCAGTTCGGGTTCCACTGTGTGCTGGTCGTGAAGCACAGAGCCTGGGCGGTTAATCCGCTTCAAAAGGATTTCAGCGGCGGCTCGTCCCATCTCGCGCAAGGGCTGGCGCACGGTGGTTAAGGCGGGATTCTGGAAGGCGGCGCTTTGGATGTCATCAAATCCAA
>DATFVD010000687.1:0-4069 GCA_035260505.1 Terriglobales bacterium | reverse complement strand
ATCCATACGTTCGTACAGATCCTGAATTACCGGGGGATGCTGGCTGTGTGGCACATCGCGCGCCGCCGGATGATCTTCTTCCAGATAGCGCCAGAACATGTGCTGCACGCGGTCAGTCGTATCGAAGACGCACGTGCAAAGGCCCTGCTTCGTTTTTTCGAGCGCATCAAAGAGCATCCGTTCGCGATCTTCGTGATTGCCGTAAGCCTGCGCCAGGAAGGCATCGTCATCGAGCACGTGCTCGTTGAGCGCCCACGTGTCTTCCGCGAGACCGAGCGTCGCATAGGGGCCAAAGAGCTTGGCCAAATAAATGGAGTAAGTCACCGGGTGAGAGATTGGCAGGTCGGGATGCCCGGGATCGATGTTCACCGGCGTAACATAGACTTCAACCTCCGGCGAAAGTTCCTTGAGATAGAAGCGGCAGATACCGTGTGCCGTGAAACCCATGCCAGCTTTGAATTCGGCTGGAATCCACTCGGAGTATTCCCCAACTTTCAACGTGAACTTTTCAGAACCGAACACGAAGCGCGCCGATTTTGATCCCAGATCTGGACGGATTTCGAAATCCGCGTGCAGTTCGCCGGCCTTCTCCAACAGCGGATTGTCCGGCCCCGGAACATAGGAACGGCAAACACCATTCTTGCGCTCGATGGGTACGCGCACTCCGCCCTCGCGAAACTTGCCGCCGGAAACGCGGGTCGTGCACAGGCAAAACGTGCCCTGGCTGCCTTTCAGGTCGGGCACACACATTCCGGAAAGCAGCACGCCCTGAAACTTCTCTGGCGGAAACGTGACCGGAACGCGAATCACGGAACTGAAAATTCCCGCGTTACCCAGCCAGTGCCAGAACGGCGTGCCCTTCCGCATGGCCTTGATTTCCGTCTTGCCGAATGGAATGGAATATTTTCCAATCTTCAAATGCCGCTTCGGCCCCTTGATTTCCGCCGACGAAAGATAAGGCAGATAATTGCTGGTATCGCGCGCCAGAAAATCGTAGATGTTGTGTTTGCCGGGATTCACCCCGGTCATGAACGTCGACCAAGCCACCGGAGAAATCGCCGGAAACGTCGTGCGCAGCTTGCTGAAGGTTCCTTTGTCCCGCAACTGCGCGAGGTTTGGCAGCCTGCCTTCGTTCATGAATCGGTCGGCGAGTTCGGGATCCATACCGTCGAATCCCAAAATCACCGCTCGCTCAAACGTCGCCTTTCCGTATGCGTTTCGCCGCCGGATAAACCGGAACAACTGGCGGAACGGCCAAGTCATCAGCGCGTAGAACGAATAGAGGAACGCAACAAAGATCGCCCAGAACGATGACAGCACCGCAAATCCCGCGCCCGGACCAGCGTAGGCATGCGCAAGCGCGGGCAAGAAAATGAGCGCGATCAGCAGAACCCGTGTGGCGCGGGCGCCCCCACCCGCGAAATGCTGGCGCTCACAATGGAACGACGGGCGTCCCCGCCCGTCCCGCGGCCTGATACCCGCTCCAACCAGGCGGACAAGCTTGCCCTGAGCGAAGTCGAAGGGAGTGTCCGCCCTACACAACACTTTCATATCTTGATCCCCAAAACTTCCTTGAAGACAAATCCTGCAACCATCGACAAGATGAAGAACAGCCAAATCCAGTTCATTCCATAGCCCGCGAGCTCGATATTGCGATCCGGGTAATTGATCGAAATGGACTCGATCAGACTACTCTCGGGCAGCGCGGACTCTGCCGACGAGAAGATACGCTCCCAGAAATGGCGACGCAACCGGACAGTCGAAATTCGCGGCAGGTCACTTCCCACACAAACTGACTTCGCTGCGCTCTGTCCAGCCACGAGGATTTTCAGTTCATATTTTCCCTCTTTTGAACCGGCCAGTCGCCAGACAATCTCGTTGGTTGAAGAAACGTGCACCGGAGGCGCGGTCCTCGTGATCTCAGGCGGCAGGTCGAGTGCAACATCGTTCAGCGCATCGCTTCCGGTCATATGAACCGTCAAAAGAAATGGCGTGTCCGCAGGAATCGGCATTGCGCCCAGGTAACGATCGATCTGCACCATCAGCAAAGTAATCGGGATGATGACGTACAGCAGCGGCTTGAACGCAAGTTTCAGGTAGCGCCCTGTACCGCGCAGGATCTTGCCGTAAGAGCCCATCACCACCGGAATCTGATCCCGATACAGGCGCACCGCCAGTAAATGGGCCTTCAGTTGATCCTTCGCAATCCCAATTGCTTTCTGATCCGACGTGTAGCCGAACAGGACCACCATCAGTAATCCAACGACCAGCGACACGACAACCACAATCGCCAGCGGACTGGTAAACAGGGATAGATTAAATGCCGCGACGGCCGCGGCATAACAGGCGATCGCCAGCGGATTGGAGAGAGCCATCAAGCTACTCGATGTACCCTAATCCGCGCAGCCGTTTCTGTATCTCTTCCTTCGACGTGCTGCTCTCATCCGGCAGGATTTTCTTCGTCTCTTTTTCCAGCATGTGGATCACGAATTCGTCGATCGATTCGTATCCCGCGGCATCCGAACACTGCTTGACCTTCTCCAGTAGTTCGCCTTCGATCTTCACCTTGTGTGAGCCAAACATGATTTCTCCCGCCTTCAGGCGTGTGTTGGTGGAGCGCCGGGCGTCCCCGCCCGGCAGGACGAGCGAGACGCCCATCGCTCCACGGTATGTCAAAGCGCCTAGCGCTGCTCAAACACCGACTGCCCCATCATATCCTTCGTCTTTGCAATTCCGAATTCAGACAGAATCGTAGGTGCGATGTCGGTCAGCGCAGGAGTCTGCGCGTCAATCTTGCGGTTGCTCAATAACACTCCCGGCACCTTCGTGAAGTCCATGCAATGATCGCCGCTCCATGCATTCGCGTTGTCCTCGAGCACGTCCGCCGGAAACGCCCCCAGAATCGTTTTCCATCCTGAACGATACCCGCGGTTATACCCGACGAGCGCGTCGGGACCCGATTGCGCGTAAGGTCCCTGATAAGCTTCGCTCGCTAGGTCAATCCGCGTAATCACCTGAGAACCATCCTTCGGGTCGCGGACATCCAAAAGCTTCCGCCGAATTTCCCGTAGCAGCGCGTCAGCCTGAGCGGGATCGACAACGCCCTCGCGCTCGCGTCCCCTAACATTCAGATAAAGTCCGTTAATCCCCAGCCCGTAAGCCCGCGTTTGGCTCCAATCCACATCGGCGAAGGGCTCGCTCGTATCCCCGCTCGCGCCAGGTTTTCGGGTAATGTAGCCGTTGTTCAACAACCAGGTATTGAGGTTGAACGAGCGCCTAAACGGAGCAAATCCGTGGTCCGAAAGGACGAGCAGCGTCGTATTGTTATCGACCCTTGGCATCACCTCGCCAAGCACCTGATCAATCTGCTCGTAAAACCCCTCCAGCGAGGAACCGTATTGAGCCGCGAGCCCAGCGTCGTACGCCGGATGCTGCGGATCGGTCAGCCGCCACATCATGTGCGCGTTCAGGTCGAGGCTGGAGAAATAAAAGAAGAACAGCCCCCGGTGAAATTGCGGGAACTCGACATCGAAGGCGCGCCGATGCTCAGCGAGCACGGTACGCGCCTGTTCCAGATACTCTTTATCATCGAGCACCCCGGCGGTAAGCGCCTTCGTATCTTCAGCAATACCTTGCGTGTGGAATTCGCCGATCTGTTTCGCCAAGTCGCGTGAGTAATTCGTTGGCGTCGAGATGGGCAGGGCAGGATTTTCCGGGTCAATATTGATGGGCGAGACGTAAAGTTGAAAACGCGGATGCGTCTGCTTGAGATAAAAGCGGCAGATCCCCTTCACATTGCCGATAAACGGCATGAGCTGAAATTCCACCGGAATCCATCCACTCCATTCGCCTTCTTTCAGAACGAACTGCTGGTCCTGCACGCCGATGCGCGCCACCGGCTCGAGAGGATCAACATCAACCGTGAAAGGCTCGGTAGAGGGAGGCGAGTTCTTGCGAAACGTGTTGTCCGGTCCTATGAGATTGGTCGCGACCCGATTCTTCTTCACTTCGACCTGCACCACTTCCCCGCCCTCGACCGCCACCGCCGCCGTCGGATCATCAGTGTAGA
>DATFVD010000686.1:0-5409 GCA_035260505.1 Terriglobales bacterium | reverse complement strand
TGGAAGGGGCATTACACGCCCGCCTATTTCACGCCCATAGAAAACGGGGGCTTGTACTGGCACTTGGTCGATATCATCTGGATTTATCTGTTCCCGTTGTTGTATCTGATCAGCAGGCACTCCTGAGGATTGTTATGTCGGAACACGAAGAACACACTAGTCACTCGCAAGGGTTCTACCTAGCCATCGGCATCGGCCTGCTGGTGCTGACGGCAACGACTGTCGGCGCCGCCTTCGTGAACCTCGGTCCTCTGAACCCTGTCATTGCGCTCCTCATTGCCACCATCAAAGCCACGCTGGTCGTTCTCTTCTTCATGCACGTCAAAGGCGCGAGCGAAAAGCTGACGGGCGCCGTAGTGGTCTCCGGCTTCTTCTTTCTCGCGATCCTGCTGATCCTATCCTTGGCGGATTACATGACTCGATCCTGGCGCTAGCTGTACTTGTGTGGCGCGGGCGCCCCGCCCGTGAAAAAGTCTCGATCTCAGTAACAGTTTGGCGTAAGCCCGCCTAGAGTCTGGTTGCTTTGTTCCGATTGCATAGCTTCGCGGGCGCCCGCGCCACACAATGTCCACTAGACGATTACTTTCAGCTCTTGCGCCCAACGGCCGCATCCTCGAAGATGTTCTGTACCCTATGCCGCAAGACATCGCCCCACCTCCGGTCCATTCCGCGCAACTTGACGCCTCCGCGCTCGAGGCCTCTCTCCGCCGCCATCTTCGCGGAGAAGTCCGCTTCGATTCGGGCAGCCGCGCTCTCTATGCAACCGACGGGTCCAATTACCGGCAAGTCCCTATCGGCGTCGTAGTTCCGCGTGATAAAGAAGACGTTGTCGCCGCAGTTGCCCTCTGCCGCGACCATCGCGCTCCGCTCCTCGCACGCGGGGGAGGCACGTCTCTAGCGGGACAATGTTGTAACGCCGCCGTCATTCTCGACTTTTCGAAGTACATGGCGGGCATCCTCGAAATCGATCCCGCGCGCCGCATTGCGCGCGTCGAACCGGGCGTTGTCCTCGATGACCTTCGAGCCGCGGCTGAGAAGCACCACCTTACCTTCGCGCCCGATCCCGCTACTCACGACCGCTGCACCCTCGGAGGCATGATTGGCAACAACTCCTGCGGCGTGCACTCGATCATGGCTGGTAAGACTGACGACAACATCGAGTCGCTTGAGATCCTCACCTACGGCGGCCAGCGCCTGCACGTCGGCGCGACGAGCGCGGATGACTTTGACCGCTTTATTCGCGAAGGTGGCCGCCGCGCCGAAATCTACACCGGGCTCAAGTCCATCGGCGACCGCTATGGTGAGCAGGTGCGCCGCCAGTTCCCGAACATTCCGCGCCGCGTTTCCGGATACAACCTCAACCACCTGCTGCCCGAAAGCGGCTTTCACGTGGCGCGCGCACTTGTCGGCTCCGAAGGAACTTGCGTCACGGTTCTCGAAGCTACCTGCCGCCTAGTCGAGAGTCCGCCAGCCCGGGTTCTGCTCGTCATCGGATGGCCCGATATCTATCTCTGTGCCGACCACGTCCCGCAGATCATGGAGCATGACCCCATCGGCCTCGAAGGTTTTGACGACATCATGGTCGACGCGAGCCGCCGCAAAGGCATGAACCTCGAAGGCCTTGCCCTGCTGCCCGAAGGGGCTGGGTGGCTGATGGTTGAATTCGGCGGCAACACCGTGGCCGAAGCAGAATCGCAGGCGCGCCATCTGATGGAGTCGCTTGATCGCTCTGCGGCTCCGCCCAACCTGCGCCTCTTCACCGACCCGAAACAAGCCCGGCGCATCTGGGAGGTTCGCGAGTCGAGCCTCGGTGTGACTTCGCACGTCCCCGGCGAACCGCTGCGCTGGGAAGGCTTCGAGGATTCCGCAGTCGCGCCCGACAAACTTGGCGCCTACTTGCGCGAGCTGCGCGGGCTAATGCAAGCATTCCACTACGAAGGTTCGTTCTACGGCCACTTCGGCCACGCCTGTGTGCACACTCGCATGGATTACGATCTGGAATCCACTGAAGGCGTCCGCAAGTTTCGCCAGTTTATGGAAGAGGCCGCTGATCTTGTCGTCCGCTATGGCGGCTCGCTCTCGGGCGAACACGGAGACGGCCAAGCCCGCGCCGAACTTCTGCCTAAAATGTTTGGACCTGAAATTATGCAGGCCTTTCGCGAATTTAAGTCGCTCTGGGATCCCGATTGGAAGATGAATCCGGGCAAGCTCATTGAGCCTTATCGCCTCGACGAAAATCTCCGCCTCGGCGCAGGCTACGATCCGTGGCAGCCTGAGACGCATTTCAAATTTCCCGACGACCACGGCAGCCTGGCAGCCGCCACGCTGCGGTGTGTTGGAGTGGGCAAGTGCCGGCGCGATGAAGGCGGAGTCATGTGTCCGAGCTTTCGCGTCACGCGCGACGAAGAGCACTCCACCCGCGGCCGCGCCCATCTGCTCTGGGAGATGACGAAGGGCGACGTTATCAAAGACGGCTGGCAGAACGAAGCCGTGAAAGAATCGCTCGACCTTTGTCTTGCCTGCAAAGGCTGCAAGAGCGATTGCCCTGTCGGGGTCGATGTCGCGACCTACAAGGCGGAATTCCTGTCGCATTACTACGAAAGCAATCGTCGTCCTCTGAATGCATTGGCCCTTTCGAATTTTGACCTGTGGGTGAGAGTCGCCTCGTACGCGCCTGGCCTCGTGAACCTCACAACCCAACTTCCCATCCTGGGCGACCTCGCGAAGTTGGCAGCCGGAATCCACGCCCAGCGCCGCATTCCAGCATTTGCCCCGCAGACATTCAAACAGTGGTGGGAGCAGCGGTGGAGCGACGGGCGTCCTCGCCCGTCCCGTCGAGCGCAGCTCGACAACTCTGTCCTCCTCTGGGTCGACACCTTCAATAACCACTTCCTTCCCGCGACCGCGAAGGCCGCGGCCGAAGTGCTCGAAGCGGCGGGCTTCGATGTCACCATCCCGACCGCCCACCTTTGCTGCGGCCGCCCGCTTTATGACGTTGGCATGCTTGACCGCGCCAAGAGCTTGCTCCTCCACATCATGGACGAGCTTCTCCCGGAGATCGAAGCCGCCACGCCGATTGTCGTCCTCGAACCCAGTTGTGCCGCCGTTTTCCGCGACGAACTTACGAACCTTTTCCCAAACGACAAACACGCGCAAGCGCTCTCGAAGCAAGTCTTCTTGCTCAGCGAGTTTCTCGAACAGCGCGCAAAGAATTTCCCGCTGCCCAAGCTACCGCGCCGGGCGCTCATCCACGGGCATTGCCATCACAAGGCCATCATGAAGATGACCGCGGAAGAGTCGGTCCTTGAGCGCATGGGAATCCACTTCACCGCGCCCGCCGCGGGATGCTGCGGCATGGCGGGAGCGTTCGGTTTTGAAAAGGACAAATACGAGATTTCGAAGGCCATCGGCGGACTCGAACTCCTGCCTGCCGTCCGCAAGACTCCGACTGACTGGCTCATCGTTGCCGACGGGTTTAGCTGTCGCGAACAGATCGCCCAGGAAACTGATCGCCACGCCCTGCACCTTGCCGAAGTTCTCCAGATGGCCCTCCGCGAAGCTACCGAAACGCCCGAAGGCTTCCCGATGTTCGACCCCGCGCCGCAACACTATCCCGAAGACGCATGGGTGCGGCCCCGCCAGGCTGCGATCGAGAAATCCATGAAACGGACGGCCTTGGCTGTGGCTGGCATCGCAACTGGGGCGGCGCTTTTGTGGGCACTTGCCAGAAGGCGATAGGTCCCTCAGCGAGGACGGCGCTGTTGAGCTTGCTCAACTGGACGGGCGCGACGACGTCCGTCACCCACGAGCTGTGCGAATAGTGCTCCGGTAATGCATTGATACATATAGACTTATATGCCCACTGCCCATCCCAGCCTCTTTCTGGGACAATAGACATAGACACTTGGCCTCACCGTAGCGGCTTTCGGTCCCCGTCGCACTGCGGATCGCGCCGCGCAAGTTTCAGAAGAGCTGAAAGCAGAAAGCTGACTCTATGGAAACCGCAAACTCAACCGTTGCAGTCCCCGCTCTAGCCCCAACGTCGGCCCCGTCCGCAGCCATCGCCCAGAACAAATCGCTGCAGGGCTCGGTCCTGGTGCTGATCCAGTTCGACGTCTGCGAGGAGATCAACCTCGACGCATTGCGCGACATCTTTGGAGCTCGCCGACAGGAGGCCAGCTTCAAGCACCCCGCGCCCGGATACGTCCGCTTCGAACGTGCTCCCGTCGTCGAACCGGTCGAACCCCTGATCCTGGAGAGCGGCGAACGGCTCGATGTCCAGATCAAGTACTACGATTACGGTGTGCTGAGCGTTGTGCTCGAACTGCCATTTTCCGGTGACTGGGATACGCTCGTGCGCATCGCCAGCCGCTGGGTTTGGGACACCGATTTCACCAGCTTCGCGCAGAAAATCGTCAAACAGAAAATCGAGCGCGCCCGTCCCGCGCTGGTCAAGCTTTACGACAGCTGGCTCCATGAAGATTATTTCGTCTTCCACGTGCGCGACATCGCCGGCAATCCGTCGGCGGCCGAACTGCTCTCGACCCAGGGGGGACGCATTGCGCAGATCGTCCGCGGCGAACACGTTCCGCTCTCCGAGGGCGAGCAGCAGGAAATCATGCAGTCGAAGATTTCTTACTATCCCAACGATCTGGCCGTGATCAGTTGGAACGGCGCGTTCCTCTACGACTCTACGGCGGGCGCGGAAACCGTTATTCAACTGCTCGAATACGCCAATTCGCAGCTTCTCGAATTCCGCCACTATGACGAGTTGCTGACGCGCGAACTGAAAAGCGTTTACGATTTCATGGACCACGGCTCCGGCATATGGGCCCGCTGGCGCACCGCCAGGCGCGCCAGTCGTCTGCACACGGTACTGCTCGATGTGGACGAACTGACCGAGCGCGCCGACAACGCCATCAAGTTTTTGAGTGACATGTTCTCCGCGCGTCTCTACAAAGTTGCCGCGTCGAAGATTGGTGTCACTGACTATAAAAACCTCGTCAACCAGAAAGTCCATACCGCCGAAGAGCTCTATCGCTTCATGGTCGAGCAATTTCATCAAAGTCGGGCGTTTGTGCTGGAGTTGATGGTGGTGATTATTCTGATCATCGATTTGGTCTGGCTGTTCAAGGGCAGGACACCGGTCTAAGGAGCAGTTCTCAGTCAAAATCAGACCCACTTTTTGGATGCGGGATTTCAAATAATTCCAGACACAAAAATGCCCGGGATCCTTGCGAATCCCGGGCACATTTTCTGTTTCTGTTCTCGCTAAGAGGGTCGTACCCTAGACAGCAGTAACGTTCTCCGCTTGCCAGCCTTTGGGGCCTTTGGTCACGTCGAACTGCACGGTTTGGCCTTCTTGCAGGCTCTTGAAGCCGCCAGCTTGAATAGCGGAGAAATGCACGA
>DATFVD010000685.1:0-5243 GCA_035260505.1 Terriglobales bacterium | reverse complement strand
TTTCGCTTTTCTGCAGCGTGCAAGGCGGCAGCCGTTTTACGTCTGGATTATGTTCCTGGTGTGGTCTCTTTTTATTTGCTGCGTTCTTGCGGGTTTTGCTATCGGATATGATCTCTTACCCCACACACCGGAGCCGTCTCTTATAAAGAGCCGGCCTCTAATTGACTACCTCTACTATGAGATTATGACCTTCACGACGGTCGGCTACGGCGATATAGTGCCGCTTTCAGCGCAAGGCAAGCTGCTCGCTATCTGCACGGCTCTTCTTGGTTTCACCCACGGCGTCACCTTCGTGGCGCTAGTGCTCCAGGCTTTGACCCAACACCCATCTGGGAAAAATCAAGAATGATTGAATGATGCTGGCGTTAGCTGGCATCGATCCACGATCTATCCAGATTTGGAAGGCCTCATGATTAGGGTAGTTTGTCGAAAAAGAGATAAACGGCGGCAATCCGGCCGTCCCGGACAATGATGAAATCAGTCCCGGCGTAAGCTGGCGCCTCACCAGGAGGGCCCGATACCCATTGGATCCGCCCGCCATTGCCCAACTCCTCGGGCTCGGTAATTGGCTGATATCGAAAGTCAGGGTGAGTAGCTCTGATCGCGCCCGCGACGCGATCGATCTCGTCGCGGCCACGGTAGACGCTTTTGGTGGGGTCGTAGAACACACAATCTTCGGTGAAGATCTCTTCGATAGCCGCACGCCGACGCGCGGGATCGTTTTCACCGAAGACGTCGTGAAGATTGCGGGTGAGCAAGGTCGATATGCTGTAGAACATGGCGCTAGTTTGGGTGGTTGAAATCCAATAGAACCTTGCCACCACGCTGGGAGTGTTCAATTGCTTCTTGGATTTGGGATAGTTTGTATGTTCGCCCTGCGGCACATGAATCGGCAAACCACTCAGCCACGCGTAGCTGACGAGATGAGCACCTGATGAGAGCACGCTGGCCATCGTCGCTGTCGCTGGACCACCTACGGCATCAAGACCCAGAGATATTGGTGTTCCGCCGGTTGCAATCTGAATTTGCTTTGGGAGGTCTGGCGATTCCACGCCTACGAAAGCAACGCCCAGTTTTTCAATCTCCGGAATCCCGCACCTTCACCTCCTATGACAGGCCGTCCGCGTAGAATCCGCGGACAGTCTCAAACTCCGCTTCCCGCAGGTCCGCCGCGACCGGGGTGTCCGCCTTGTCGGTGTTGCGTGTGAACAAAGCCATGAACTGCATTTGTGATAACTCCTGGTTAGCTTCGAATCAATTAGGCCGGCAATGATTGTCTCGAACGGCGATCACAAGGCGATCGGAAAGCTGACCGGGAAAACGCGCGTTCCAAAACGACGCGAGAGACTCCGGCGATGCCTGCTGGCGCATTGCCTTGACTACCTCCGGCATCGCGACAAACCGGGTGTTCTGAAATCTTGCGAGAACCGTACTGACGCCGAAGAAATGGTCGGCGTGGCCGTGGGTTGCGGTAAATCGTAGTCAGGTTCTTGCCGCTCGTCGCGATCCAATCGACCAAGGCAACGGCCTGTTCCACGGTGAGGAGGGCGTCGACAAGGACTGCGTCTCGCTCGCCGGAAATGAGAGTCGACGATACTGGCGAAAACATTCGTAGTTTGATGCCTGGCGGCAAGTCGTCGGTGACAATGGGGATGCCAGGCGCCACGATTACATCCCAGTTCAGGGGAATGTCTCGAGTTCCGATTTCACTCATTTTTTTCTCCTTCATTCGCCTGCTTCTTGGCGGTGTTGGCTGCGCCCCAAAGCGAGCCCGGATTGACGCGATCTGGATAGAGTTCGAGCATGGCGTCATAGAGCTGGCGCGCGTTCGCGGTTGCTTCGTTCAGGCGGTTGAAATCGCGAAGGTATTGCCGCGTCTCGGCAATGATGCGGGGATCATCGTCGTTTTCCGGCACTTTGTGCCCGGCGACCACGGCTTTCGGTTTCAGGGCCTCAAGCTGGTCGAGCGTGGAGATCCACTCAAGCCGGCTCTGGGTGTCGGTCTCGCCGAGATAGGGATGAATTCCGTTGTAGACGGAGTCGCCGCCAACAATCAGTCCGATCGACGGGACATGCAAGCAGGTGGAGTGAGCCGTATCGGTCCGCCCCGCGTTCACCGCGACAAGCTTGTGCCCCTCTAGCTCCAGATCGTTGTCTTTGAGCGGTTCGGCAACCAACAGGCGATCCGGAATCTCGCCGGGGAAAAGCCGGCGCCAAAAGTTCTCGAGCCAGCCCGGTGATAGCTGCTCCTGCATGGCCTTGACGACCTCGGGTGTCGCGACCGCCCTGGCGCGTGGGAAACGCTCCAGCAGCGATGCCAGACCAAAGAAATGATCGCCATGCCCGTGGGTGATGTAAATCGCGGTGAGGTTCTTTCCGCTCGCGATGACCCAATCCAACAGAGTCTGCGATTGCTCGGTCGTGAGCAAGGTGTCCACGAGAATGGCGTCGCGCTCACCGGAGATGAGTGTTGACGAATTCGCCACCCACCTCAGTTCTTCCTTGCCGGGTGGCAAATCGCGAACGAGTCCGGGGCGTTTTATCGTGAGTACATTCCAGTGAAGATCAGTTTTAATAGTGTCGATTGCATTCATTGTCAGGTTCTTTTCTGGTTGTCAGACATTCGCAATATCGGAGTTAGCCAGGGCGGAAGCCCTTTGGATCGCAACCTGGGTCACGCGTCTTGTGCCGGGATTGAGCAGATGCTCACTAAACCATTCTGTTGCGGCGGCTACCGCGAGCGGAAACTGGTCGAGATAGGGAGCGAAATGTCCGCCTGATATCAACTGCAGCTTCTTCGGTTCAAGCGCTCGCTGGTACGCAGCGAGAGCAAGGTCGGTGACCGTCATCGTATCGGAGAGCGCCACCACCATCAGCAAGGGTGTAGGAGATACGCGAGGCACCCAAATCCCCGGCTCATACATTCGGGCCGCCCGAGTGGAGCGGATCGTGACGGAGTTCTCCCAGACACCCGGGGGAGTCGGCTGCAGATAAAAATCGATCGCGTCCTTGCTGCGATAGGACGCCAGAATTGCTGGATCGTCGCTGACGACCAGCTGCCGGCGCAAGGGCTCACCCCGCAGCTGACCACGGTCGTCTTCGGCGAACGCCCTCTCGAGGCCTGCTATTCCTTCTGGAGCGATGCGTCGCAGACCTTGTTCGAAGCCGCTAATCGTCGGAACCTGCGCGACAACCGCTTTTAGCCGCCGGTCCGTAGCACCGACCACAATCGCGTGGCCCCCGGCATAGCTGGTGCCCCAGATGCCGATACGAACGGGATCAACTTCGGGCTGGCTCTCGAGAAAGGAAATCGCGCGCCGCCAATCGGCGATCTGCTGCCAAGGGTCGACGTCCCCGCGCTCTGCACCATCGCTTGCCCCGAAATTGCGATGATCATGGACCAGCACGACGAAACCAGCTTCCGCGAAGGCCCGTGCGAATCGTTCGAGACCGAGTTCCTTCACGCCGGCATAGCCGTGCGCCATCGTAATCGCCGGGGCGGGACCTTTGGCGCCGGGAACGAACAGCCAACCGCGCAACGTCACGCCGCCCTCGACCCCGAACTCGATATTCTTTCTTTCCGCCATCGCCATTTGCTTTTTCTCCTTATGCTTATCAGTCCTGGACCCGGTCAATGTGCGAGCGATATCGTGAGAAGTACCCGACCGAACGGACGGCCCTCGACGAGGTACCGGAGTGCCTCTGCAGCATCTTCAAGTGGAAACGTCTTAGCCACGATCGGCTTGACCTGGCCCGACTTGAGAAGCTCTGTGATCGTCGTCCATGCTTCTGCTCAGGCAGATACAGGCTGAGCGAACAGCGAGAAGCTTTTGATGCTGGCGCGCTTCCAGATCAAGTGCGTCACATCGATAGTCGTTTTCCGGCTCGCTACGTAGCCGAGCGTGGTGAGACTGCCACCCGGCGCCAAGACCTCGAGCGCATCGCTCAGAGTGTCGCCACCAATACTGTCCACGATTATGTCTGCCCCATAACCATCTGTGAGGCGACGCACGCCTTCCCCCAGCCCTTCGGCCGAGAGGTCGACAACCTCGGAGAAGCCCAGTCTCTTTGCCTCTGCAGCCTTTGCGTGACTGGTCGTTGTCGAGACCGCATGCCTCGCGCCCAGAGCCTTAGCCAGTTGGGTCACTGCGTTACCCACCGAACCTCCAATGGCCGGCGCGAGAACAGTTTTCCCAGGCTGAAACCCGGCCGCGCGCAACGCAAGCAAAGCCGTCAGGTACGCGACGGGGAGACCCGCGGCGGCGTCACCAATGTTCTCGGGAATCAGGCACAGATGCTCCTTCTTCACCGCGACCCATTCCCCGAACGCTCCGTTTTCAAAGACACCGTATGGGCCCGTGAACATCACTCGCGAACCAACTGGAAACTGGTCGTCTCCGCTCCCCTCGACGACCCCAGCCCCTTCGTTACCCAGCACGAGCGGCGCTTTTGCCTTTGGATAGCTTCCAGAGAGAATGGTGTGATCGAGCGGGGTGACTCCGGCGGCGGTCGTTCGCACCAGGACACGTCCATCCGACACCGCTGGCTTGGGGATGTCTGAAAGTTTCAGAAACTGATAGCCGCCGAACTCCTCTGCCACAATCGCGCGCATTTCTTTAATTCTTTCTTCGGTTTGCAGATGAAGTGCTCATCTGTCGTTTTGGACGTTCTATTATTTCAGAGGCAACGGGCACCACAAAGCTAGTTGCCCTCTTTCGTTTTAGTCTGTCCTCTCAACCATCTATGCTTGGCCACAAGCCATAGTGTAATTACACCTAATTCAAGGAGAAATTCTCAACTTTCTATTATTTTTGCGGCACACCAGAAGAATCTCTGCTCTTCCTTCACCACAATTTTAGTTGCCTCTTTGGTTTTAGTTGTCCTCTAAAACAACCTATGCTTAGGTACAAGCACGAGTGTAATTACACCTAATGCGAGAAGAAATTCTCAAAAGATTGCACAAACCAAAGCTCGGTCCCTGCGCCTGTTCCCAGGTTCGCAGATTAGCGAAGAAGCTTTCCTCCCTTTACGACACCCTTTTGTCTCCGGAGGACCTGACCATCACGCAATATTCGTTACTCGCAAGTATTGAGCGCGCCGGGCAACTGAGCCACGCGGTCCTGGCCGAGAAGGTCGGGATGGAACGCACCACGTTGACGCGCAATCTACGTCCGCTGACGAGGGCCAAGTGGGTTACTGCAGGGACTGGTAAGGATCGACGGCAACACTTGCTTCAACTAACA
>DATFVD010000684.1:0-2972 GCA_035260505.1 Terriglobales bacterium | reverse complement strand
GCGACTGACGAACAGATCGCGGCTTGCGAGATGGTGGTCGATCCGGATGACTTGGAATCGAAGCTGCTGGGGAAACTGGAGAAGACGCGAGGTCCGTGCGAGCGGACGATTGTTGCGTTCTGTGTGAAGTGAAAGGCAGGCCGTCCGGACGGCACGAACTGCAGATGGCTCCCCTTCGGTCTTCGCTCGCGGCAAGGAGGACGATTATATGGATGATATAAAGTTTCGTGGACAGTAGTGTCCGCGCCACACGTTAAATTGTTAGAAGACTCTTAATTTTGACTTAGACACGAAAGGCACCTTTCGCTTGGAGTTACAACGGTGCTAGTTTCGTGCTGCGGCTGCGCGCACATTTATGCAGGCAAATGAATACGATCTGGTAGTGATTGGAAGCGGTCCGGCGGGACAGAAGGGCGCGATTTGCGCGGCAAAAATGCGCAAGCGGGTCGCGATCATCGACCGGCGGCTGACGATGGGAGGGGTGTGCGTTCATACCGGGACAATTCCGAGCAAAGTACTGCGCGAGGCGGTGCTCTATCTGAGCGGTTTGCGCGAGCGAATGTTCTATGGACGTGGTTACGTGGTGAAAGACCGGATCATGATGTCGGATCTGGTGCTGCGGGCGCAGTCGGTGATGACGCGGGAAGTGGACGTGATCAAGGCGCAGCTGCGGCGGAACTACGTGACGGCACTCGAAGGAGACGCTCATTTTGCCGATCCACATACGATTGAAATCGTTACCGAAGAAGGAGTGCAGCAGGTTCGGGGAGAGAAGATACTGATCGCCTGCGGCACACGGCCGGCGCACATCGACGGGATTCCGGTGGACGGCCAGCGCATCTTCGATTCGGATCAGGTCCACCTTATCGAAGAAATACCGCGGGAATTGATCGTAGTGGGTGCGGGGATTATTGGACTGGAATACGCGTCCATGTTCGCGGCGCTCGGGGTGAAGGTGACGCTGCTCGACCAGCGTCCTACTTTGCTGGAATTTGTGGATCGGGAGATTATCGAAAGCCTGTGTTTCCAGCTGCGGCAACTGGGGACGGTTTTTCGCGTCGGCGAGAAGGTCGTGACGGTCGGATTCGACGGAGAACGGGACAAGGTTTTTGCGACGCTGGAGAGCGGAAAGAAGATTCGTGGGCAGGCGCTGCTGTACACGATTGGACGGCAAGCCAACAGCGACAAGCTGAAAATCGAGGTAGCGGGTTTGGATCCGGACGGGCGCGGCAAGCTGGCGGTGAACGAAAATTTTCAAACCGCGGTGCCGCACATCTACGCGGCGGGAGATGTGATTGGATTTCCGGCTTTGGCCAGTACTTCGATGGAGCAGGGACGACTCGCGGGTTGTCATATGTTCGGCAAGCCCAGCCGGATTCTGCCGAATCTTATCCCTTACGGCATCTATACGATTCCAGAAATATCGATGGTAGGCGCCACCGAGGAAGAACTGACGCGCAGCAAGACTCCGTATGAGAGCGGTCTGGCGCGCTATTCGGAGTTGGCGAAAGGGCAGATGCTGGGCGACGATCAGGGATTGCTGAAGATTTTGTTTGATCCGGATACGCTTAAGCTGCTGGGCGTGCACATTATTGGGGAACGGGCGGCGGAGATCGTGCACATCGGACAAGCGGTGCTGACAATGGGAGCCACCATCGAATATTTTCGCGATACGGTGTTCAACTATCCGACGCTGGCGGAAGCGTATAAGGTGGCGGCGCTCGACGGGCTGAATAAACTCTGAGCGTGTGGTGGCGGGGCTTTGCCCTGCCTGGATGGGCCTTCGGCTCCGCTCAGGGCAGGCTCCGCAACGTGAACCACACAGCCCTTCACTGCCGCGCCTGATACCAGCGGCGCACGGCCACGACCGACCAGATGGCTTCGACTACTCCAAAGGGCCAGGCGCCCTGTAGAAAACCATACACAGAGCCGAGCGCGCAGGCGATGGCGAATGCCAGGATGAACCAGGAACTGCGGCTTTCCAGCGCGTAAGTGACGAGCATCGCGGTCACTGCGAACAGTCCGAATAGCGTGAGCATATTCACGTTCCTGGTTCCTCCGCTGGGGCGTCATTTGCGCGGTGAATCATCCTACCAATTCTTGCGTGGCCAAATTTGCGGTAACCTCGAATTTTCCGCTTCGGCGGCGAGTTCGCGGACAGGAGTGTCCGCGCCACACAGGCGAAGTGGTGGAGGGGTTCGTGAGAGAACGTTCAAGAAAAATGCAAGCGGTGGGATGGTTGATGTTGTGCGAGGCTTTGACGGTTTTGAGCGTGAGTATGCCCCTGTGCGCGGAAGCTGTCTCGCTGCAGGCACTGGTTACGCCCTCCACTACGATCGTCAAAGATGGGCGGACCGTGCAGTTCGCGCTTTACAGTTTTATCGAGTTCAAGTCGCTGGCCGAGTTATTTCCATACATTGAGTCGCAAACGCAGCGCTGGAATGTTCCGGGTGGCCTGGATGACGAGCAGCGGGGCCGGTTGGCTGGCGAATTGCTGCGGCGCGGGATTGAAAGCCGGGTGATCTCGATGGAAGACGAGCGGCCATTGGAGACTCTCATGACCCACACGAGCGAAGAGGTGCGGCAGGCGCTCGCGCGTGTAAATGAGCGAGTTCCTCCGGGATACGGCGAGGCAATCTTGGCAGTGCAGGAAAAATGGAAGCATTCGTTGAACTGCTGGAGCGCTTCGCCTTCGATCCCAGGGCGCGTGCTCTCGAACTGGTATCCGATTGAAGAAGGTATCGAACTGTATGGCGCGACCTACGACTCGACAGAACATTTCTGGCAGGCGGTGAAGTATCATCCGGACGTTACAGTGGCGGATCTCACGGGGTTACTCAGCGTTCTTGAACAAAAGGACTGGGCTCCCTGGCTGGCGCGCCTCGATGGTGATCCCAAAATCTACTTGCCAAACGCCTACGCGGTGGAATTCCTGCGGCACAATCTTGCCAAAGAGCGACTGCAATGGTTTC
>DATFVD010000683.1:0-3564 GCA_035260505.1 Terriglobales bacterium | reverse complement strand
GGCCCGCGAAGGGGTCGCTGCCGGTTGGACCCATTTCAAACAAAAGGTCGGCGGCGATATCGAAGAAGACGTTCGTCGTGCTCGAATCCTGCGCGAGGAGATCGGTTGGGAACGCAAGCTCATGATGGATGCTAACCAGGTATGGGACGTCGACCAATCTATTCGCTACATGCATCGTCTGGCGGAATTTAGACCGTGGTGGATCGAAGAACCGACCAGCCCGGATGACATTCTGGGGCACGCCACTATTCGAAAGCAGATCGCTCCGATCGGAGTGGCAACGGGCGAACACTGTCACAACCGCGTCATGTTTAAACAACTGCTGCAAGCAGGGGCTATCGATTTTTGTCAGATTGACAGTGCACGACTGGGCGGCCTTAACGAGGTAATGATCGTCTTGTTGATGGCGGCCAAGTTTGGGGTGCCGGTTTGCCCGCACGCAGGTGGCGTCGGCTTGTGCGAATACGTTCAGCACATTTCTTTGTTCGACTACATTTGCGTCTCCGCTTCGCTGGAAGGCCGGGTGATCGAATATGTCGATCACTTACATGAGCATTTTCTTGATCCGGTCGTGATCCGTAATGGACGCTACATGCCTCCGGAAAAGCCTGGGTACAGCATCACCCTCCGACCCGAAACTCTTCAACAATTCGATTTTCCCGATGGACCAGCTTGGAAGGGTCGCAGTAGCGCACAGTCTGCTTTCAAAGCCGAAACCGCCTTCAAATCCGACCGGTTCCCAGGGTAAAATCTCGTCGGCGCTTCGCGCCTTCCCCGCGCCCGATATCCATTATCACGCTTAGGCCGGTTGAGATCAGCGAGATGTTTCGACGCGACCATTCAATCACACAGTCTCCCAGCGTAGAGGCTTTGCGGAATTCTGGGTTGCCCCAAAAACAGCGCAGGAGCTGAAGGAGCGGTAAAATCCGAGTTGTTAGTAGCCCGGTGGTCGCCGGAATTCGCCGGTCACCGGCGAAAGAGCTTTTGCGATCGCCAAAAGGCCGGATTCATTCCAGCGTTTTCCAACTAACTGCACCCCAACAGGTAGACCATCGCGATCGAGCTTGAGCGGCAGCACGACTGCCGGATGACCAGTGTAATTGAATAAAGTGCCGTGGGCGCTCACCATCCAATAATTTACATCCTGACCATCGACGCGGAGCGGCGCGCCCGGTTCACAGTGGGGAAATGCTGTGATCATGGATACTGGGCAAATCAGCGCGTCCCATGCCTGGAAAAATTGCTCCCAGGCGATAATGGACTTGGTCGCGCCGGTGGAGTGCCTCCAAGTACTGTTGAAGGGTGGTTGGTTGTTCTCGCTGTTCCTGCTGGAATGCTCCAATCATCATACCAATTAATTGATCGGCGCCAGCTAGTTCCTGATGGAAATCCAACTCCGGCAGCTTCGCTTCCTCAACCACGGCGCCTGAACGATCAAGCTGTCGCGCCAATTCGTTGATCGAGTCACGAACATCCGCGGCGACTGGAAATCCTGGGAACGTTTGGGCAAACGCGATCCGCAGCCGATTGAGCGAGGGTGTTGGCACAATGTCTACCGGCACAGGCTGCACTTCGGTATCGCGTATATCCGGTCCGGCAATTACCCTAAAAAGTAGGGCTAAGTCCTCGACCGTGCGGGCCATTGGCCCAATACAACTCATGCCGCGGACACTTCGCGGTATGCCATGAGGATTGGGGATCAGTCCAGCCAGTGAGACCCGTCTCTCGGTCGGCTTAAGACCAAACAGGCCACAAAAATGTGCTGGCAGTCGAATCGAGCTGGCCAGATCAGTCCCAATCTCAAACGGGGTCATCCCGGAAGCGAGCGCTGCTGCCGCGCCACCACTGGAGCCGCCCGGAGTGCGTTCTAGATTCCACGGGTTATTGGTGCGGCCAAAGATCGGGTTATCGGTTTGAAAATCGCCCAGCATCGTCGGCACGTTCGTTTTGCCCATCAGCACGCCTCCGGCCTGCTTGAGGCGAGCTGTCACGGTGCTGTCTTCCGCCGGTACGTGGCCAGCCAGCGGTGGAAATCCCACCGTTGTGGGCATACCCGCAGTCGAATGGGCGTCTTTCAGCGTAAAAGGGACGCCATGAAGCGGCCCCCACATTTCATCGCGGGCCAATGCTACATCCGCCGCACGCGCCCGTTCCTGTGCCTTGCCGGCATCGATAGTGGTGACGGCGTTGAGCGCCGGATTGTGTATAGCAATCTGCGCCAGATGCGCCTCCAGCACTTCGGCTGCCGAAATCTGTCCCGCCCGGATTGCGGCAGCTAACCTCGTCACACTGGAGAAAATAACGTCTGCCATGATCGGTGTCGTAGTCATCGTTTTTTTGTTCGGTTCAATGGTACGACGAACCGATGAACAAGTTCGGGACAACAAAGAGGAGTCTTTTTACGACCGTGCGTTACCCAGAGGGTCAGAGATTCTTCATTTCCGTCCTAGCGTGAAGCTCAGTCTCGAGTCTGACCGGCGGCTAGCTAGTTCGCCAGTTCGCGGGCACATCTACGTAGGAGCGATCGAGCGCGGCAATAGACGAGCAACCGAGTAGTTTGAGGGTGCGTTCCACATCGGCCCGCAAGATTTCCAGGGCTCGTGTTACCCCTGGCCCTCCGGCCGCACCAAGCCCGTACGCGTACGCGCGACCGATCAGAACCGCGCGAGCTCCGAGACAGATGGCCTTGACAATGTCGCTGCCGCGGCGAACACCGCCGTCGACTAGTACCTCAATGCGGCCGTTCACAGCAGCTACCACTTCCGGCAGCGCTTGTAAGGCTGGCGATACGGAGTCAAGTTGGCGTCCACCATGATTCGAGACGACGATCGCAGTTGCACCTTCATCGATGGATCGCCGCGCATCATCGCCGGTAAGCACTCCTTTAATAACAATCGGGCCTGGCCAAACGTTTCGGATCCACTTCAGGTCTTGCCAAGTGAATGCTGACTGAGTAAGAGCCGTATTTACGTCAATGAGGGGCATCGGTCCCTGACCAGGGATAACAATATTAGGCAACTTTGGAATACCTCCGTCACGAAAAAAGCTGGTCAGCCATCCCGGACGCGCGAGCAGTTGCGGCAGGAATGGGATCTGGTCAAAAGGACTACCGCTCAGCAGTTCTTTCATCCCGTTGTGGAAATCTCGCTCGCGCATTCCGGATACGGCGGTGTCGACGGTAATAACCAGGGCTGAGAAACCTGCGTCGCGTGCGCGTTCAATAGCCGGTTCAGCGGCCGCCCTGCCACCGATCAGGTAGAGCTGGTAACACACGGGTCCGGAAGAACCCGCTTTGACGTCTTCCAAGCGGTGTCCGGAAATCGTCGAAAGAATGTATGCGGTACCGGCCGCTCCGGCCGCCCGTGCGGCAGCCACTTCTCCGCCAGGGTGCATAAGGCGGCTGTATCCTATTGGAGCGAGAAGGGCAGGGAAGGAAATATCCCAACCCAATACTCGGGTGCGCAAATCGCATTTGGACGCCGGTATTGCCTGACGCGGTCGGAAAGTGACCGCTCCAAATGCTCGGCAATTTTCCTGCAACGTGACTTCGCCGTCGGCGCCTCC
>DATFVD010000682.1:0-5073 GCA_035260505.1 Terriglobales bacterium | reverse complement strand
ATCGCAATACGACCTTTCCGGCGCGCAGTTGGTGCGCTTCGAGATCAAGCGCAAAGACAAGTCAATCAATCTGCGTTTGTCCGAGGATCTCTATGACGCCGTGCGCGAGCGAGCGGCCCGCGCGGGCCTGCCCTATCAACGCTTTATTCGTTTAACGCTGGAACAGGCTCTCGGGGCGTCGAAATAAATCGGGCTGACCTCGGGTACATGCCGGAAAAGCCCGCCCAAGCGGAGCTTGGACGGGGCACCCTCGCGCCGCAGGTTACATAGGCGACTAGCGATGGTTTGTTTTCGAAGTGGAAGGCATGAGGAAGAGAATCAGTTGGAATCGTCGATAATCGCTGACATATCATGTACAACTTTTTCAGCGACGTCGATGTACCGCTGCGCGTACAACATTGCCTTAGCTCGATCCGGAATGATCACATCGTAGAAATGCGCTGCCTCTTCGAGAGCTTCCAGATGCTCGGGCTCTAATTCGAGAGCTTGGAGTATGCATCTTTCAATCTCATCGAGCCCTGAGGGCTCATGATCTTCGGGGTGGTCGTCCAGCATCATCAACCTTGCCTTGGTCACCCATAGCCCCGGACACTCGGGAACGAGATTGAGCCGTTTCGTGTTCTCACGAAACAGCTCCTCCCATTCCTTTGTGGAGATTTGTTCTTTGTCAGCCATGCTGGTAATCGCTGTCAACAATCATCAATCTAGTTTCAGATTTTCCCGCAAAATCCCCACATCTTTATCCCCGCGTCCCGAAACGTTGACGATCACAACCTCCGACTTCTTCATCTTCGGCGCCCGCTTGATAACCTCAGCCACAGCGTGCGCGGATTCCAGCGCCGGAATAATGCCTTCGGTGCGAGCAAGCACCACGGTTGCCTCAAGCGCCTCAGCGTCAGATGCAGGAACGTACTGGGCGCGGCCCGTATCTTTGAGCATAGCGTGCTCGGGCCCAATCGACGGGTAGTCCAGCCCCGCAGAAACGGAGTGCGTAAGCGCAATCTGCCCCGCCGCGTCCTGCAGCACGTAGGAATAAGTTCCCTGCAGAACACCCGGCGAGCCACCGCGAAAACGCGCCGCATGTTCGCCCAGCGCCGAGCCGCGGCCGCCGGCTTCGACTCCAATGAGTTCCACTTTCTTGTCTTTCAGGAAGTCGTAGAAGATGCCAATAGAATTCGATCCGCCGCCGACGCAGGCGATGATCGCGTTCGGAAGTTTGCCTTCAGCCTTGCGAATCTGGACGCGAGCTTCGCGTCCGATGACGCGATGGAAGTCACGCACCATGGTCGGATAGGGATGCGCTCCGAGCACGCTGCCGAGCAGGTAATGCGTGGTGCGCACATTGGTGACCCAGTCACGCATGGCCTCGTTGATGGCGTCCTTAAGGGTGCGCGAACCGGAATCAACGCCGCGAACTTCGGCGCCGAGCAGACGCATGCGGAAGACGTTCAGCTCCTGGCGGCGCATGTCTTCGGTGCCCATGTAGACCACGCACTCGAAACCAAGCAAAGCGCAAACGGTAGCCGTCGCAACTCCGTGCTGTCCGGCGCCGGTTTCCGCGATCACGCGGTGCTTGCCCATCCGTTCGACGAGCAACGCCTGGCCAAGGCAGTTGTTGATTTTGTGCGCGCCGGTATGGAGAAGATCCTCGCGCTTAAGATAAATTTTCGCGCCGCCAAGTTTGGCCGTCAGGCGGCGCGCGAAGAAGAGCGGCGTGGGGCGTCCGGCGTATGTCTTCAGCAGCAGATCGAGGCGTTGTTGAAACTTGCGATCGCGCTTTGCCTTTTCGTATTCGCGCTCCAGTTCATCAAGCGCAGCCATCAGAGTTTCCGGGACGTAGCGCCCGCCGTAAACGCCGAAACGGCCAGCAGCGGCGCCTTTTGGCTCGAACTTACCGGCTTGATTATGCGCCTTTTTGATTACCGTCGCAGTCGCCATCATCAATTTGCCTCTTCCATGGCCCGCACCGCTTGCACAAAGGCCCGAACTTTTCGGGGATCTTTTTTGCCCGGCTCGCGCTCCACGCCGGAGGAAACGTCCACGCCCCAGGGATGAAGTATGTGGATCGCCTCCTGCACATTGCCGGGACGCAATCCGCCGGCAACGATCAGCTTGCTGATGCTGTTGATGATTCCGGCCCAGGGCTGGACGCGTTCCCAGTCAAACTTTTGCCCCGTACCGCCACGGCTTTCCTCATTTGCGGAATCGAGTAGAACCCCCGACACGACGCCGGACCGGAACCCGTGGGTTTCGAGAAAGAGGTCGCCGTTTTTTGCGACGTGAATCTTGTGCACGCGTTTGCCCTTGTACGCCTCGTCCGGCTCTACCAGTCCGGCCGCGACCGGATCCCACCCGACAGTCTGTTCCGCGGGCGCGTCAAAAATTTTCGCGGGATAGCAGCGGAAAATCGCCGGCCGGGACCGATTGCCAAGTTCCCGGAATAGCGAGCGGCTGAAATCAGTACTCTCGTCGCCGCTCAATTGTACCGCTGTCAGGCCAGCCTGTTTGGTGGTATCACGCACTCGTTCCACAGTCTCGTTGACGAAAACGCCGACTTTCTCCATTCGCTGCGGTAACTGCGCGACGATCGAGCATGCGGTTTCCAATGTCACGTGGCGCCGGCTCTTCGGATAAAAGACGAAGCCCAACGCGTTCGCCCCCGCATCGGTGGCGGCAAGCGCGTCGTCGACATTCGTGATTCCGCAGATTTTGATCCAAGTCATAAAACAGTCGTCAGCGATCCGTCATCAGTAACCTCAACTACTTACTAACCAGCGTTCTTGCCTCTTCCTTCAACCTTGCCAGCGCTTCGCCGGGGCGCTCCGCCTTCATCAACGACTCGCCGATCAGGAACGCTTCGTATCCTGCGGATCGCAGACGAGCCAGGTCAGCGCCGGATTGGATGCCGCTCTCGGCCACGCGGACGCACTCGGCAGGGATTTTCTCCACAAGCCGGAAGGCAGTTTCGAGATTGACTTCGAATGTCCGCAGATTGCGGCTGTTGATGCCGATCAGGTCGCAACCTGCATCGAGGCCGCGTTGCAGTTCCAGTTCGTCATGAGCTTCGCACAAAACGTCGAGCCCCTGCACCCGCGCAATTCCGGCGAGCGATACCAGTTCCTTCTGATCGAGCGCCGCGACAATCAGCAGGATTGCGTCAGCCCGGTGTGCCCGGGCTTCCACGATCTGGATTTCATCAACGATGAAGTCTTTGCGTAAGCAGGGAAGAGAAGTGCTGGACGAGGCCTGACGCAGATACTCCAGCGATCCTTGAAAAAATTGTTCGTCTGTCAATACCGACAGCGCAGCTGCGCCTGCCTGCTGCAACTCCCGTCCGAGTTCCGATGGTCTGAAATCCGCGCGGATCAATCCTTTCGAGGGCGAGGCCTTTTTCAGTTCGGCAATAACGGCAATTCCGTTCTGCGACACTAGCCGCAACTGATTCCGAAATCCCCGCGGAGTGTGCGCCGCAGCCGCGCCTTCCAGCGCCTGCAGTTCGGAGTTTCGCCGGCCCGTCGATACCTGTTCAGACGCGCGCCTGGATAGGCGCTGGCGCGTAGCGGCGACAATCGAGTCAAGAGAAGCCTGCATGACAGATTTTTAATTATACGGAAGCCGCCCGATTCACGTGACCTGCAGCGGCCGGTGATCGCCGTCATCCGTAATATCCGTCATTTTTCATACAGTCATTGACCCGACTTCCGGCAAGATGCTATAAACGACTGTTTTGTGCAGAGGGATGTAGTCCGATTGAAAGACTATATGCCAATGCGCAAGTTTTCCGGCGCGGCCAAATCGGCACTCCTCTTTATTTTGATATGCCAGGCGGTGGAAGCGTGTTCGGAGCGTGTTCGGAACTCCGGTGGCAGCCGTACTCGTGGCGGATCGAATCCTCCAGCGAGCAGTTAACCTGCCGGAGCAGATCACACGTTGTAACCCCTGAATACTTAGGAGGATCTTGATGCGCACTTGGAACGCCAGTCTTGCGTCCGTGGGACGGTTTGCGAAGACTTCGGCAACGCTAGCAACTCTGCTGCTTCTTACTGCCGGCCACGCGCTGGCGCAGCCCGCCACTGAGGAAGCAGGCGGCGAGGCGGCATTGAAACTGCCTGACCTTTCCTCGGTATCGTTCCTCGGCATGGACGGCCATCGCCTGCTGACCATCGGCCTGCTGTTCTGTGTCTTCGGCCTCGGCTTCGGCATGATCATTTTCATGCGGCTGAAGAACCTCCCCGTGCACCGCTCCATGCGCGAAATCTCAGAGCTGATTTACGAGACCTGCAAAACCTACCTGATCACGCAAGGCAAGTTCCTGATGCTGTTGTGGGCCTTCATTGCCGCCATTATCGTCCTCTACTTTGGCGTGCTGCGCCATTTCGAAGTGCCTCGCGTTCTAATCATCCTGGTCTTCAGCCTCGTCGGAATTGCCGGCAGCTATGGAGTGGCATGGTTTGGCATTCGCGTGAACACCTTCGCGAATTCGCGGACCGCCTTCGCTTCGCTCCCCGGCAAACCCTATCCGGTCTATCAGATTCCGCTCGAAGCCGGAATGTCGATCGGCATGATGCTGATCTCGGTCGAACTGCTGATCATGCTCTTCATCCTGCTCTTCGTCCCGGGAGACTATGCCGGCCCCTGCTTCATCGGGTTCGCGATCGGCGAGTCACTAGGTGCGGCGGCGCTGCGCATCGCAGGCGGCATCTTCACCAAGATCGCCGATATCGGCGCCGATCTGATGAAAATCGTCTTCAAGATTAAAGAGGACGATGCCCGCAACCCCGGCGTCATTGCGGATTGCACCGGCGACAATGCCGGCGACTCGGTCGGGCCGTCGGCCGATGGTTTCGAAACCTACGGTGTCACCGGAGTCGCGCTGATTACTTTCATTTTGCTCGGCGTAAAAGAACCGGCGATCCAGGTGCAACTGCTGGTGTGGATTTTCGTGATGCGCATCATGATGCTCGTCGCCAGCGCGTTGGCATATTTCATCAACAGCGCAATCGCGAAGGCCCGGTATGCCAATGCCGACAAAATGAATTTCGAAACTCCGCTCACTTCGCTGGTCTGGATCAC
>DATFVD010000681.1:0-11362 GCA_035260505.1 Terriglobales bacterium | reverse complement strand
GCTCCGGATGGGATTGATTGACCTCCGCGATGGCATGTTCGGCTTGGAGCAGCCGCAACTGCGGCCCATCATTCTGCTGTCGGCGGTGGTCAACATCGCGGCTCAGTTGGGCGATCTGGTCGAGTCGCTAATTAAACGCGGCGCCGGAGTAAAAGATTCCGGCACGATTCTCCCCGGTCACGGAGGCATGCTCGACCGCATCGATGCCATGCTGTTCGCGGCGCCGGTGGTATGGGCATATGGCGCGTGGCGGCTGATGCAGTAAGGACCGTTGGCCCCTCGGCCTCTTATTGGCGTTGACGTGTGGTGAACTGGTTTATAGTGTTGCTCCTTCCTCCGAGGGGCGTGCCATCACCACGCACCGATTCAACCGTGTAGTAATACGTAGTTCGCGGCGTTAGGTTCATCACAAATACGCGATGGATCATGTAATGGAGACTCTGATTCCACCGATTAGGAGACTCTGCCCTGCGATCGAGGTCCCTGGGGTCCGTGCCGTAGTGCACCACTGAGTGCTCGATCAAGCTGCGACCAGTGTTTGTGGTCCATCTGATAATGGCGGATTTATCCGTCGCCGATTCCAGTGCCGGACCCTTGATGATCTGCATTCGCGCAGCTTTCTTACCAGCCGGACGCTGCTGGGAAGCAGTGTGGACCGAAAAGATTAGGATGCCGACCGAAACCGCGATCACAAACAGAAGTAGTCTGCTCATGTGCTGTCCCCGCGGATGTCACAGGTACTAAAAAACGCACCGTCGTCGGGGTGCGTCCGCCAAGTGTCATTTCTCCTCCGGCTCTTTCCACTTGCTTGCAAAGTGGACGAACCGGAGGAGAAAGTCTGCCAACAATCACTGGCAACTCCCCGTAAACGTGTTGGAGTCCGGGTAGGGTGTGGTAAAGCCGTCGGTGAGCGTCTTCATGAAGGCGACGATCTGGTCTTCTTCCGTGGGCGTCAAACCGAGCTTACCAATCGTCATGTCCTTCGTCTGTGGGACCTCGGGTGCAGGCCAGCAATTCACCTTCTCCTTGGTTCCCGCGGGGCAATGTCCGGATTCCACATCGAAAGGATACACATCGCGCGTGTTATAGAAATGGACCACTTCCTTCAGGCTCTTCAAGTATCCGTTGTGCATATACGCTTTCGGGAAGGTTTTGCCGTTGGGACACTTCGGCCTCATGTCCACGTTACGAGCGGTGGCTGTCTGCATGAAGCCGTCGAAAGCCGGCGCCAACGGTGCCCAGTCCGAGTTGGGAGTAGTCCCGGAAAGATTTCGCAGGAACAGCCCTACTCCCAAATCGGTAAAGGCGAAGCCTGCCGGGTTGGGAGTAAATCCGAAGCTGTCCGGGGTAGTCTCGTAGTAAAACGGATCGGCAGGGTTTTTGGGAAGGCCAAGATTAGCTGTGGTGGTGTCGGTGAACTTAGGCGCCACGTCCGCAGCCTTGCCGTCGTCGGTTTGGCCTGGCGTCAGAGTTGTCGATCTGCCGTCCACGTGGCACGAATTGCAGTTACCCTTGCCACGGAACAGGTTGTAACCAGCCATCTCGTTTGCAGTCAAGGTATGCTTGCCGGCCAGGAAGGCATCGAATTTCGATGAGAAAGCACTTACATCCGGCGAACCTTCGTACGCGGTAACTGCCAACGCGTACTGCCCAAAAGTTGCGTTGGAGCGGCCTCGGTCCACAGGACTGAGGCTGACCGGGTTGGGATTTCCACCAAAAACGGCCGCCCCAGCTGGGGTGCTGCAGATCTGGTCCACGTCAGCCGGCCAGGTGATCACGAACGCTTGCGGGCCCCAAACCGTTTCAAAAAGCTTCCGGTAGGCACTTAGGGAAAGCCGCCGCACGATGCAAGCGGAGTCGGGCATCCCCATTTCCAGTGGGTCCCTCAACGGGTCTTGCGCCTGTTCGGCATCGGGACTTTGAAGTTGGAACCCGGTCGCCCGTGCATCCCAGAAGTTCCCGCCATAGAAATTCGCCTGCGTCTTGTTGTACTGAAGCACGGGGAAAAAGGGTGAGTACGTGTAGCTCTGTGGTTTCCTTTTGCCGAACCGAAAATGACTCGATCCGGGATACGCAACAGTAGTCAGATTCACGGATGGGATCGGTCCGCTAAACCCGGCGTATGGCATATGGCAGAAACTACAGGCTTGATTCTTGTTAACCGAGAGATTCTTGTCGAAAAGCTCGAGCTTCCCCAGTATTTGCACCTGCCTCATTGCGGTTCCGGAATTGATCGGCAGGGCGTGCCACTGGGCGAGAGCTTCCGCCTCGATGAGTTTCACTTCACGGTTAACTCTGTCTATTTCCGGTACCAGATCGGGTGGGAGAATCCCGGGCGGATACGGGTTGTACACCGCTCCGGCTACATCCTGGGCTGAAATGCCTCGGCTGATCAGCACGGCCCCCAGCACTATTAGACAAACCACGGACGCTAGCATTAGCATTATCCGGCGCATAGTCTTTCCTCTTTTCTAATATTCGTATTCTGGGAAGAGGGGTGGCCGTGGTCAAAGGCAACGCTGAGAGCGTCCCGTAAATCACGATCACCGAGACACTTTGCAGGTGTGGCAAAAGCTAGATCAGCCCGCTCGCACCCTAAGGAAGAAACGGCGGGAGTTTAATCAAAAATATAGCCGCGAACAATACTGGGTTTACCCGATACCTGTCTGGTGCCGGTGGTGCGGGGCAGTCGGCATCGCGTTCGTCACCCCGGTTCGGAGAGTGGTGGTCCGCCGGTACAGGCTTTTGCCCGCCCGATCAGCAGCACCCTCTCGCGAGTGTTTCGCGTGAGCCCGGCGGCGCGTTCGAACTCCGCGCGCGCCTCGTCCTTGCGGCCGAGCTTCTCAAGGAGGTCGCCGCGCACGCTCGGCAAGAGGTGGTAGTTTTCAAGGGAAGGCTCGGAAGTGAGCGCATCGACGAGTGCGAGGCCAGCAGCCGGACCGAAGGCCATGGCGAGGGCCACGGCACGGTTCAGCTCCACCACAGGGGATGGCGCCTGCTGAGCAAGCGCCGCATAGAGCGCCACGATTTGTACCCAGTCCGTCTCTTCCGGCGTCCGCGCTCGCGCGTGACACGCTGTGATCGCCGCCTGCAGCGCATACGGGCCCTGTGGCAAACGGTCGTTTCCGGCACGAAGCTTCTCTGCGCGCGCTTTCTCTGAGCGGGCAAGCGCCGCGAGTCCACGACCGATCAGGAGTTGATCCCAGCGGGCGCGGTTTTGATCGAACAGCAGGATAGGCTCTCCCGAAGGGCCTATGCGCGCCCCCGAACGCGACGCCTGTATCTCCATGAGCGCGACCAAGCCGTGGACCTCCGGCTCTCGCGGCGCGAGCTCGGCCAGGATGCGCCCCAGACGAAGGGCATCTTCGCAAAGCGCGGGCCGCATCCAGTCGTCGCCAGCTGTTGCTGAGTAGCCTTCATTGAAGATCAGATAGATGACCTCGAGCACGGATGACAGGCGGGCGGAGAGGTCGGGTCCCCGCGGGACCTCGAATGGGATGTGCTTTTCGGCAAGCGTGCGTTTGGCGCGTACGATGCGCTGAGCGATGGTCGGTTCCGGGGCGAGGAACGCGCGCGCGATCTCGGCGGTGGTCAGACCTCCGAGCAAACGAAGCGTGAGTGCAAGTCGCGCCTCGGTCGAGAGCACCGGATGGCAGGAAATGAATACCAGGCGCAGCAGATCGTCACCAACATCGTCATCGAGGGCTGCATTGAGATCCGGCACGACCATCTCTCTCGTCGCGAGCTCGCGACCGAGTTCCTCGTGCTTGCGCGCGAGCCGCGTGTTTCGGCGGAAGTAATCAATCGCACGATGCTTGGCTGCGGCCATAAGCCAGGCTCCCGGGTTGTCCGGGATACCCGACTTTGGCCACTGCTCGAGCGCAGCGACGAGAGCATCCTGCGCAAGGTCCTCGGCAACGCCCACATCGCGCACCATCCGTGCGAGACCGGCGATCAGCCTCGGTGACTCGATCCTCCAGACCGCGTCGATCGCACCGTTGATCGAACCTTTGATCGAATGTGTGTCGGTACTCACTGCTACCGATCACATCATGCTTCAATCTCCCGCGCAAGTTGAGCCGATTGGCGGGCGTGAGCCCGACGCCGAAATCCCGAGCGAAGCCGCGGATCCACGCTCCCGTGCCGCTTCTAGCCGGCTTTCCGCGAACGCTCGTCGATACATTGAGCGAAGTCCTCCGGCCCGAATATCTGGCGAACCTCGGCCTCGCCCTCCCATCCCGGCCAGTGTTTCCGGTGAAGTTCCATGAAGCGCACCGCTCCTTTGATCGCCTCCTCCTTCGATTTCAACTCAAACTGCGCATAGCCGCCGATAACTTCCTTGGCCTCAGTGAAAGGCCCATCGGTCACTGTCAGCTGCCCTTTGGAAACCCGGACGCGGCTGCTTTGCGCGGTTGGCGCAAGGCCTCCGTTCCCGAGCATCGTGCCGTTCTGGACCGCCTCTTCGGCGATTATCGCTATGGCGTCCATGAGTTCCTTGGGCGGAGGGCCCGAGTTCTCGGCGTGCTTGACCAATACCATGAATTTCATCGTCGTATCTCCTTTTGATTTCTGGTTGTGGGCTGGGCCTTCCGAAACATTAGGTCTGCCGGAACCCTGCCTTCATTTAAACGTCGAACGAGTCGAATTGGAATCGACAAGCAGGAAATTTATTTCGTGGATCGCGAATGTAACAGGGAATACCCCACCTTGCGCGTTCCGTGCGCTTGACTGGTATCCCACCGCTTACGACACCTTACGCTCGGACTTTAGCTCGGGAAACCCTGCCGCGGCCTCCTGGACATCGGCCGGGAAGTCCGACATCTCCTGCACCTGGCGAAGCTCGATCAGTTCGTTGTCGGAAGCGGGGCAGCGCGACGCCCATTCCACCGCCTCTTCCTTCGACTTGACCTGAATCATCCAGTATCCGCCGATAACCTCCTTCGCTTCGGTGAAGGGCCCATCGGTCACCTTGGGCTTGCCTCCGGAGAACGTAACTCGCGCGCCCATCGATGGCGGATGGAGCCCATCGAGCGCCAGCAGTACCCCGGCCTTCTGCAGAGCTTGGTTGTACTTCATCATGGCGGCAACGGCCTTGGCATCCGGCATGGCACCCGGCTGGGCTTTCTCGTACCCTTTGGGGATCATCAACATCATAAATCGCATCGCAATTGTCTCCTTCTGGTTTTCGGTTTGGAGCAGGGTTTCCGGACTGCCTCGATGTCGGTCCAACCTCAGCTCTCTACTCCGACGTCGAACGAGGGACCGCGAGATCTACACTTACAGTACCTTTTTGGAAAATATTTGTTAAGGCGTCGCAGGATGGATGCTTATCTTCAACTTCTCGCGTAAGTTGGTCACAGCGTTCACAGATTCATAGGGGCAGGGAGATGCGGCGGTCTCAATGATTTGGCAATTTTCGGACCGAACTGCATCCGGCGACGCTCCGGGACCATCCTAAGAGGTGGCGGCTATGAACCACAAAGCAGGGAAATTTCTGGTAGTGGAACCCGATGATGCACTCAGGGACCACATCGTCGCGGTGCTGAGCGATGCGGGATATGAGGTCTCGACCGACTACCGGGAAGGGATGAAAGCAGTCGTCGCCTTCGGTCCCGACGCAGTCGTCATGGGTGCTGATCCGCCTCAGCTCGATTGCTGTGACCTTCTTTCCGAAATCAAGGGTTCCGAGCACACTCAGAATATACGGGTTGTGATGTTGGCTCCGGGAGGACCTGGCGAGCGCACTCGAGGGCTGGATCTTGGGGCCGACGATGTGCTGTCACTGCCGTTCGACGCGCACGAATTGCTGTCGCGGGTGCGTTCACAACTACGGAATAAATCCATCGCCGACGAGTTTCGAGAACGGCTGCGGCTTGCCGAAGAAAATCGAAACGCTACCCAGCAGGTGGTGACGGCAGTCAATACAGCAGTCAATGAAGAACGGCGGACACTCCGAGTTGGCGGCGTGGCGAGTGTTGCCGTGCTTGTCGTTGCCGGTCTGGTCTTTTTCTTCTTCTACCGTCGCACCCAGGAACAGAATACCCGGGTCTATGCCGCGATTACTCGATTGCAGACTGGGGTACTGACGGAACAACGGTTGATGGAACGCTCGCGTCGGGCCCTTGAAGACGGAGCACGCGGCCCATCCTTGGCGAGCGAGTCCCAAAAGCTTCAACTTCAGAAGAAAAGCGAAGACCTGAGATCGCAAATCGCAATCAGCAAGACAGAAAACGCTTCCGCTTTGCAAAATCAATTAACCGCAGTAGAGAGCCGCCTTCAGAAACTCGAGACCGAAGGCAAGGTTGCGCAGACCATTATCGAGTCCTACGAGCCGAGCGTCTGCCTCATCCATGTTGTGCTTGCTTTCCGCGAACACACTACCGGGTTGAGATTGCACTACGCTGGAATGACGAGCGGTGGCGAGCCGACCACCGACGAACACAGCAACCCGCTCTTGAGTCTCACGGGACTTGGTCCGGAAGTACACCTGGATGTTTTTGGTACCGGGTTTCTCGCCTCCGCCAGCGGACAAATCCTTACCAATCATCACGTCGCCGAGCCCTGGTGGCAGAATGACGATTTGAAGGAAATGCTCGATCAAGGCCTGGAGCCGGTCATTGCTGAGATGACCGCGTATTTCCCTGGCGTTGCCAACGGCATTGCCGTCAACACCGAGAAGATTTCATCGGCTGCGGACGTTGCTGTCCTGAAAGGGAATGTCTCAGGGTTGAGGATCAAACAGATCGCCCTTGCCGATGGCCACCGCTCTGCGATCAGTGGGGGACCGGTCGTGCTACTTGGATATCCGACTGCTCTTGATGCAATTCTGGCTCGGGCGGGCGCCGAGACACTGCGGTCCATCGCGGCTGCATCCAAAGGTGATCCGAAGCAGGTGGTGGAAGAGCTTGCCCGCCGCCACCTGATCAGACCGGTCACCACGCAGGGGCACATTGGTGACGTACTGCCGGACAAGATTGTCTATGATGCGCAAACCACTTCGGGCGGCTCCGGCGGTCCGCTGTTCAACGACCAGGGCAAAGTTATCGGAATTAACTTTGCGATGGTGCGTGAGTTCGGCGGATCGAATTTCGCCATTCCGGTCGGCTATGGGAAGTCACTTCTGAACCTTAAGCCGGCGCCGCTGCAGCAACCGTGAAGCGCCGGCTTTCCCGTACAATACCCGTACAATAGAAGAGTCCTCCCGCATGAAACGCATCGCCATTCTGGGTTCAACCGGTTCGATTGGCCGCAGCACTTTGAGTGTGGTCGAGAGCTATCCTGAGCGCTTTCAGGTCTCCACGCTCGCGGCTGGCAACAACGCCGAACTCGCTTTTGAGCAAGCGGTGCGGTGGAAGCCGCGCGTCGTGTCGCTGGCGGACGAAGCAGCCGCGCACGTTCTCCAGGCAAGGCTCCGGTTGGCTGGCCTGGCTGAGATTGAAGTCGTTGCCGGCGCGGCCGGAACAGTCCGGGTGGCGACCCATCCCGAGGTTGATTTCGTGGTCAGCGCGATCGTCGGCGTCTCCGGCTTGGAGGCAACCTACGAAGCAGTGCGCGCAGGCAAGACCGTCGGCTTGGCCAACAAAGAATGCCTGGTGGTGGCGGGCGAGTTGATCACCGCCGAGGCGCGGAAGCAGGGGAAGCTGCTGCTGCCGATTGACAGCGAACATAACGCCGTTCACCAGTGTTTGCGCGGCGGCCGCATGGAGGAGGTCGAGCGCATCTGGCTGACGGCTTCTGGCGGTCCATTTCTGAACACGCCGAAGTCGGAATTTGCCTCAATTACGGTGCAACAGGCGCTCAATCATCCCACCTGGAAAATGGGAAAAAGGATCACCATTGATTCGGCCACATTGATGAATAAGGGGTTCGAGGTAATTGAGGCCTGCCGGTTGTTCCACGTGCCGCCGGACCGCGTGCAAGTCATTGTGCACCCGCAGTCTACGATCCATTCGATGGTCGAATTCGTGGATGGCAGCATACTTGCCCAATTTTCGGTGACCGACATGCGCCTGCCCATTCTGTATGCGCTGACGTATCCCGAGCGCGTCCCTTCGGAGTTGCGCTTCTCGATCAGTGACCTTAGGCATCTGGATTTCTCCCCGCCGGATATGGCTAAATTCCCTTGTCTCGGTTTGGCTTACCAAGCGGCGGCGGCCGGAGGCGCGAAGACCATCGCCCTGAACGCCGCCGACGAGGTCGCGGTGGCTGCATTTCTGGAGGAGCAGATCGGGTTCGAGGAGATTCCGCGGATCATCGAAGAAGTAATGAGTGCAACGCCGGCCGGACATTTGGAATCTATACAGAAGGTACTCTCTCTGGACACCGAGGCCCGCCTTTTGGCAAGGGAAATCGTACATTTATGCCGCCGAAAGGGATCGCCCATCAGGGCCATTTCGTAGCAGGAATAATGGAGTAATCTGGGTAATATGCCGCAACTTTTGTCTCTTCTTCATACCATTTTTGTCATGGGAATCGTGCTCGGATTCATGATCTTGATACATGAGTTCGGCCATTACGCCGCGGCGAAATATTTCGGGGTCCGGGTGGAGGTGTTCTCCATCGGCTTTGGCAAGCGGCTGCTGGGCTTCACCAAGGGCGATACCGACTATCGCATCAGTGCCATTCCGCTGGGTGGTTACGTGAAGATGTCGGGCGAAAACCCCATGGACGATCGCACCGGCGATCCAGGGGAGTTTCTGTCGCATCCGCGCTGGCAGCGCTTCGTTATAGCCCTGGCCGGACCAACGATGAACATCATGCTGGCCGTCGCCTTGCTCACCGGCGTGTACATGGTGCATTACGAATATCCCGCATTTCTCGATGAGCCTGCCATTGTGGGATGGGTGCACCCCAACACTCCTGCCGAGAAGGCAGGAATCCAGAAGGGCGACAAAATTGTCCGGGTCGATGGTGTCGAGAATCCCACCTGGGAACAGGTTGACGTCAAGGATGCGCTCAGTCCGAATCAGCCGTTGAATTTTGGCATCGAACGCAACGGCAAAGTCATGGAGAAAACCCTTGTCCCGGAACCGTTCGGACCGAATCAATACGGCTCCGTGGGTTGGGCGCCGCAACAGAACAGCGTCACTTTGACCATCGTCGAACCCGGAATGCCCGCCCAAAAGGCAGGGATCAAGATCGGAGACCGGATCCTCACCGCGAACGGGCAGGATATTCCCACCGTTGAGACTCTTATCCAGATGTTGACCCGGACCAAGGATCAGCCTCTGGAAATAGTGGTTCTCCGCAAGGGCCAGAAACTAACCTTCACGGTGAAACCGACACTCGACCCCGGAGGGCCCGGGCAAGAGCCCGCCTACCGGATCGGTGTCGCCAGCGTGCCTACCAAAGTTGTGAAGCTCGCTTTCGTGGATGCGCTGAAACGTTCGGTGTCGGACAACAAGAAAAGCTCTTTCCTGATCCTCGAGTTGCTGCAAAAGATGGTGCAGCGCAAAGTCTCCATGCGTCAAGTGGACGGCCCGATCGGAATCGGCAGCGCCGTGGGTGCGGCCGCACGCGAGGAGGGCTGGACCCCGTTGCTCTTAATCACGGCCGCGATCAGCTTGAACCTCGGCATCATGAACCTGCTGCCCATCCCCATCCTCGACGGCGGCGTGATCCTGCTCCTTTTGATCGAGACCCTCATGCAGAAGGAAATCAGCCTGCCTATTAAAGAACGCATCTACCAGGCGGCTTTCGTCTTTCTGGTGCTCTTTGCAGTCATGGTGATCTATAACGACCTCGTGAAGACGTTGCCAGGGCTCACGAGGATGCCGTAGCTTCGCCGTTCGGTTCCCGCCGTTCGCTCCACGGGGGCGATCTTCTGGCTGTAACCTGCTAAAATATAGCTTCTGATATGGCAGAAATTCAGCGTAGAAAAACCGTTACCGCCACCATCGGCGGCGTCCGAGTAGGCAGCAATGCACCGGTCATGGTGCAGTCGATGACCAACACCGACACCGCGGACATCCCTGGCACCATAAAGCAAGTCGCCGCCTTGGCGCGTGCCGGCAGCGAAGTCGTCCGCGTCACCGTCAACAATGACGATGCTGCCAAGGCCATCCCCCACATCGTCGAAGGACTTGAGAAGCAGGGCCTGCGTGTGCCCATCGTCGGCGATTTCCATTACAACGGACACCTTCTGTTGACGAAATACCCTGGCTGCGCCGAGGGCCTGGCCAAGTACCGCATCAATCCCGGCAACGCCAGCATCGGGCGCAAGAACGACGACAACTTCCGCACCATGATCGAGGTTGCCGTGAAGTACCAGAAGCCCGTACGCATAGGCGTGAACTGGGGATCGCTTGATCAAGCATTGCTCACGCGCATGATGGACGAGAACTCGTTGCTGCCCGAGCCGAAAGACGCCCGCGAAGTCACGATGGAAGCGATTGTCGTAAGCGCGCTCACTTCGGCGAAACTGGCCGAGCAGCACGGACTGCGCCCCGACCAGATCATCCTCAGCGCGAAAGTCAGCGGCGTGCAGGATCTGATCGATGTGTATCGCATACTCGCCGCGCGCTGTGAGTACCCGCTGCATCTCGGACTAACCGAGGCCGGCATGGGAGCGAAAGGCATCGTCGCTTCGAGCGCGGCGATGGCTGTGCTGCTGCAGGAAGGCATCGGCGACACCATCCGCGTTTCGCTCACTCCCGCGCCCGGAGGCGATCGCACCGAAGAAGTCCGCGTGGCGCAGCAAATTCTGCAGTCGCTCGGCATTCGCAGCTTCACCCCGCAGGTGACCGCCTGCCCAGGCTGCGGCCGTACCACCAGCACCTTCTTCCAGGAAATGGCGGAGCAGATCCAAACTTACCTGCGCGAGCAGATGCCCGTCTGGAAGGAAAGCCACACCGGTGTGGAAGAGATGAAAGTCGCCGTAATGGGCTGCGTCGTCAACGGCCCTGGCGAATCGAAGCACGCAAGCCTCGGAATTTCTCTGCCGGGAACGGCCGAAGAACCGAAGGCCCCCGTTTATGTGGACGGTCGCCTGTTCACTACACTCAAGGGAGACAAGATCGTGGCCGACTTCATCAAGATTCTCGACGACTACGTCGAATCTCATTACACGGCCAGGGAGAAAGAGAAAGAAGTAGTCGGCGTTCGCGGCTGACTCGGGTACAAGAATCGCCTTGTGTAGAGACGGCAGCGGGTGGGGATTTTCTCTTCCAGGTAAAGAAAACTACTTTTCTTTTGCGACACTCAGCCGAGTTTCCGCGCGCTGTAATGCGTCTTCTGCGCGCGCGTAGTCGAGGTTGGGATCGCTGCTCTTCAGGAGCGCCTCTGCCCGGGCTTTGGCCTCTTGCGCGCGTGCTACATCAATTTCCTGCGGTCGTTCCGCCGCCTCTGCCAGGATCGTCACCTT
>DATFVD010000680.1:0-3493 GCA_035260505.1 Terriglobales bacterium | reverse complement strand
GGACAGAACGGCGGACCCTTGCTGCAAACGCTGGTTGCAAATCGGTCGTCGTTCTTCGGCAAACTCACCTATACGACGATGCCTGAACAACTTCAGGCTCGCGGAATTTCGTGGAAGGTTTACTCGTCACCTGACCAGAATATTCCGAACGGCATTTTCTCGGACAACGTTCTCTCGTACTTCAAGAATTTCCAAGACCCCACTTCGCCGCTCCACCAGAACGCGTTCGGTCCCCAGTTTCCGGTTGATTTTCTGGCGGATGCAGTGTCGGGAAACCTGCCACAAGTGTCATGGGTGCTCGCCTCGATCGTTGATTCGGATCATCCCCCAGCGCCCTCACTCTTTGGGGAGAACACCCTCTCCGCGATTATCAGCGCTTTGACTGCGAATTCAGCGCTATGGGCGAAAACGGTCCTATTCGCCACTTACGACGAGAACGGGGGCTTCTTTGACCACGTCGCCCCGGTCACGGCGCCTCCCGGCACCCCAGGCGAGTACGTCACCGCGCCAGCAGTCCCGGACCCCACGGTGGTTGGCAATCCTCCCGTTCTCGGTCCCATTGGATTGGGTTTTCGTGTGCCGATGCTTGTGATCTCTCCGTTCAGCCGCGGTGGATTTGTATCGTCGGCTCTGTTCGATCACACTTCAGTGCTGCGATTCCTAGAGACGCGTTTTGGCGCGGAAGTGCCCAACCTGAGCGCATGGCGGCGTGCCACGGTTGGCGATCTCACGAGCGCGTTCAATTTCGCCAAACCTGATCAGTCGATTTCTGCTTTGCCGTCCACGCTTCCAGCAATCCCGCAGATACTTACGGAGTGCGCAGCCAGCTTAGCCGGCACGACGCCATATCAAGTTCCGAACCCGCAGAGCTCTCCCACGCAGGAAGCTGGAACGGCGACTCGACCAAGTGGTCCATGTTAGGCATCTGCTTTTTGCAAGTGAAGTGGCCAAACTTTGGGGGGAGCGCTGTTGAAAACAAGATCGGCGTTAGCGTTGAGCCTGGGACAACTTTGCTGACTCCCCAGGGCAGCCGAGCATGCTTCCCGAAGTTGCGGTCACTTGCTTGGTGCCCGCGTTGAGAATCTCGTAGTCCCGATAAACGATTGTCAGCAAAGAACTCCCCAAAATGCGCACTTGCGTATTGGTTTCATTTCGCGCCGGTAGCCAGAATTCGCCTATCTTTTCATAGGTGACGTGGATGGCATTTCGCTTCGTCCACCACGAGGGGTTTTTGGCTGGTTCGCCTTCCATGCGCGCCACCGCGAAGTCCTGCCCGTCCACCCAAATCTGGCCGCGGAACAGGAATTTATTCTTGATTCGCGGCGTAACCTCCAGGATGTAGAAGCCCTGATCATCTGTCCGCTCATAGGTTACAAGGCGGAATTCGTAGTTTTTTGGACCCATCGCCGTCTGCCGGCGTTGTTCCCCCTGCATGGCCTCTACCTCTGCTTCGAGAAGTCGCTTCAAGACTCGCCCTTGCAAGAGTTCTGAGCCGCTCTCCGATATGATGCAGAATTTCTTTACGTCAGGCCGCCGGTAGGTCATTGCCACAACCAGTGTGGCGCTCTTACTCGACAATCCGTGATATTCGAGATTATAAATACGGGTCCCACGGTAACTCTCTAGGGCCTGAGCGCGTTGCTCGTTCCTTTCCACCATTCTTTGCACGACCTGATCTGACGTGAGCGGGGCCACGGCTGTCTCTTGTGCGAAAGAAACATTCGCAGGGGTTCCGGCGAGGAACAGGCACATCACCAAGCCGATCGTGGATAGCAGTTGTACTTTTCCTTGCCCGGATGTCATCGCGTGCTCCGCGTTCCCAGGTAGTCCTTCCCCTGCTAGGGGACTGGCTTGCACGACAATCCTCCAGCTTCACCAAGGTACCATCCTAGAGGCCGCGAAGGCGGTTGCGTGTCCCTTTTGCACACCTGCATACCTGTGTCGCGGACCAAATGGCAGTTCCCCAGGTCAGAAGCTACCGCAAAGTGGCCGCCTTCTATAGGCATCTGATTCGACAGGCCCCCAAAACCCTTCGAGCGAGCTGTAGTGGCCTACGCCAATGACGCTACGCAAGCTGACTAGTGGACGGCCAACTATTCTCGTTGGAATCAGCATCCTTCGGTCTAAGTGGCTCTAGGAGGGCGCGATGAAACGTCGCTTACTGCTGTGTGTGGGCATTTTGTTGGTGACGTTTGTTACTGCTGCCGCAGACGACCTTTCCGGGCGATACTCGGGAATTATCAGTGGCAAGAAGCCGGATGGAACCGGCCCGGAAATAAATCTCTTTCTCGTCCTAAACCAGCGTGGAAGCAAGATCAGTTGTACAGGAGGTCTTGAGTCCTTTGACCAAGGACAGATTCCGTGTCAAACGCCTTCCGTGGACGGAAACGAAGTGAAGTTTGCGATGCCATGGGGCGACGGTGTCATTTTTGATTTAAAAGCGAACGGGGACGCTTTGGATGGAACCATAAATGGCGCACGGCTACTCGACCCTAATCTGATCGTGGAAGAGTAGCGCGTTTAGCGGTACTGATTCGCACAACCTGTTAGACCTCTGCCGTGACAGTTAGCAGGGTTTAAGTGCTTTCAACGGCATGTGTATCGCAAAGGTTGGATAGGAAGGGCAAGCATGTTCGTAAAGCCATCCTATGGCTGGCCGTTCGCCCCTTTGGGAACGTGCGAGGTGATCCCTTTTAGAACGAATTCACGGATCAGATTCCCTACAGCTTCCGCACCCGTGCCCGCCAAACCATTGAGAACGACTAACGAAGCTCCGCGATCGGAAGCCGGATAGTAAAGATTCGAAATGGCTGCCGCGGAGAAGTGGCCGAGCACGCGCGAGTAATTCGGCTTCCACCGCCCATCATCGCCCCTGGCGATCACTGCGGCTGATATCGCGTACAGCGCGCGCGACCGGATACTCCCCTTCCCCTTGCAGAAGTAGCGTGGGTCTTGATGAAAGATCGAAGGGTAAACAGCTCTGCCCAGCAGCGTGCCAGATACGTGATTCGCCAACGCAGCGCCGTAGCGCTTTCCATATCCTTCTATTCCGCCACCATACGCCGGGAAGGTGTTCTTATATTGCTCCGCACCTGCAATTCCCGCCACGGCTAAAAATGAAACCGGATCAATGATTGAACGAATACTCAGTTTAAATTTCTGTTTCGCTCCCATTGGCGGCGCGTACCAGTCATACGTGCTGTAAAAGTTCGGAATGCAGCCACCCATGCGTTGCTGCACTGCAATCTGCACCTGCTGCTCAGCCAGTTCTTCCTTGTTTCCAGCAGTCACCGTCACAGTGGTGTTCACGGTGGCAACCGGGAGGGTTACCGGTGGAACAATACGGGCCTCGCCAGCATGTAAGGGAATTTGGGTCGACGTGTAGGTGCTCATCCCTGGCGCCGTCACCGTGAGCTTGTAAACATCCGACGGTAAACCTGTGAAGGCGAACTGCCCGTTGCTGTCAGACTCCACAGTCCGTATGGCAGAACCC
>DATFVD010000679.1:0-7550 GCA_035260505.1 Terriglobales bacterium | reverse complement strand
TTAGCAATTAGCAATTAGATAACCCGATACGGGGCACACTAAATGCTAAGTGCTAACTGCTAAATGCTCGCTTTCGTTACCGGCGCCACGGGATTTCTGGGGAGTCATGTTGCGCGCGTCCTGGCGGAACAGGGAGCCGAGTTGCGGCTGCTGGTTCGGCCTACCAGCGACCTTCGCAACATTGACGACCTGAAGGGTGATCGCGTTGTCGGCGACCTGCGCGACGCAGGGTCGATTTCGAAGGTGCTTTCCGGTTGCGATGTTGTATTTCACGTTGCGGCGGAGTACCGGCTGTGGGTGCGCGATCCTGGCGAGATGTACCGCTCGAATGTTGAGGGCACGCGTTCCTTGCTCGAAGCGGCGCGGAAACAAGGTGTGCGGCGCGTGGTGTACACGTCGAGTGTTGCGACCATGGGCTTCACTTCGAACCACGCAGCTGCCGAGCTGCGCTCGGCTTGGACGGGCGAGGGCGCCCGTCCCCACACGAGCACTGTCGCGGATGAAGAGAGTCCGGTGTCGCTGGCAGACATGATCGGGCACTACAAGCGTTCGAAGTTCATGGCGGAACAAGTAGCAGTCGCGGCCGCTAGATCTGGAGTCGACGTCGTGATCGTGAATCCCACGACGCCGGTCGGCGAGCGCGATATTAAGCCGACACCGACAGGGCGAATCGTCCTGGATTTCCTGAAGCGAAAATTTCCGGCGTACGTGGAGACGGGCTTGAACCTGGTGGACGCGACTGAGTGCGCTCGGGGTCATGTGCAGGCGCTCGAGAAGGGAAGAGCGGGCGAGCGCTACATCCTGGGCGGAGAGAATTTAACGCTGAAACAGATTCTGGACCGGCTGGCCGCGATCACGGGTTTGAAGTCGCCGACCTTGAAACTGCCTTACGTGTTCGCCTTGGCGACGGGAGTCGTCGATGAGATGGTGACGGGCCGGTTGCTGGGCCGCGAACCGCGCGCGACGATTGACGCCGTGCGCATGGGACGCAAGATGATGTTTGTAAGTTCGGCGAAGGCGGGACGGGAACTGGGCTGGCGGACAGTTCCCGTCGATGGCGCCTTGCGCCGCTCGGTGGACTGGTTCCGGGGCAACGGGTATGTCTAACATTTATGTCTAAGATTGCCATCATAGCCGCTATGGAGCGCGAGGTGCGACCGCTGATCCGAAGCTGGAGGGTCAGCACTAATGTCAGAACGGTGGAGCACGGCGGACGGCGATATCGACTATTTGAAAGTGGCGAGGCGGTTCTGGTATGCGGCGGAATCGGAGCCGAAGCTGCGAGGCGCGCGACCGAGGCCGTGATTCGGGAGATGAACCCCGTGCGTGTGATCTCAGCCGGTTTTGCCGGAGCGCTGGATGCATCGCTGCAGGTCGGGCATGTTTTTGAACCGCGCACGGTGATCAATGCTGCCGACGGTGCCAGAACAGAAGTCAGCTCGGGTGAGGGAATACTAGTGAGCTCCGCGACTGTGGCTGGCAAGGAGGAGAAGACTCGATTAAGAAAAGCTTATGCCGCGACTGCCGTGGACATGGAAGCCGCGGCCGTGGCGCAAGGAGCGCAGGCGCGCGGTGTCGAGTTCGGAGTTTTGAAAGCCATCTCCGACGCCGCCGATTTCAGCCTGCCGCCAGTGGATCGCTTTGTGTCCAGTGATGGAAGATTTCGCTCGATCAAGTTTGCCTGTCACGTGGCGCTGCGCCCCTGGTTGTGGGGCGCGACGATCGCGCTGGCGCGGAATAGCGCCAAGGCCAGCTGCGCGCTTAGCGATGCGCTTACAAGCTACCTCAGTCGTGAGTCCCGCAATCGTCGCGCTTTGCCTGACGAATCTTTAGTCGCCGCTCTGAATCCAACAGAAGCTGGACCAAAGTCCGCCAGCGGACATACGTATGTGGGCCCTGAGGCACATACTGGGGCTAAATCACAACTGCGGGGGCAGCAATAAAATCTGCTATGGCAATTGCACGATCATCGATATTTGCGGTTGATAGAACTCTCGAAAGCGAAGGACGGGAGCTTCCTTCCACGATGAGGGCCGCGGTATATCGCGGCGTTGACGATATCCGCCTGGAAGCAGTGCCTGTGCCTGAGATCGGCCCGGGGGAAATTCTGGTCCGAGTCCATACCTGCGGAATCTGCGGAACCGATCTCAAGAAGATCGCTACCGGATCGCATTCCGCGCCGCGGATTTTTGGCCACGAAACTTCAGGTGTCATCGCGAAAGTGGGGGATGGCGTTCGGAAGTTCAGCGTCGGCGAACGCGTGGTGATGTTTCATCATATTCCCTGTGGAGAATGTTATTACTGCCGCCACAAAACCTTTGCGCAGTGCGCCACCTACAAGAAAGTCGGTTGCACAGCTGGGTTCGAGCCGTCGGGTGGAGGGTTTGCGGAATACGTCCGGGTAATGGACTGGATTGTCGAGAGGGGGACGGTTCGCATCCCGGACGGCATCAGCTTCGAACAGGCATGTTTTGTTGAGCCGGTGAATACCTGCATCAAAGGTATTGAGACGCTTCGTCTGGAGGCGGGAGAGACCGTGCTGGTAATGGGACAGGGCCCAATAGGTCTGATCCTTGCGACACTGGCGAAGCGAGCGGGGACTCGGGTGATTACTTCCGATTTGCATCCGGCGAGGCTTACAATAGCGAATAGCTTCGGCCTAAAACTTACAATTGACGCCTCCAAGGCTGACGCCGGTGGAACGGTGCGCGGAATGACGGAAGGACGCGGGGCTGATGCCGTGATTTTGGCGGTCGGCGGGAGCGGCCTGATCCGGCCTGCCATGGATGCCACCCGTCCGGGAGGCCGTGTATTGCTGTTCGCGCAAACTGTGCGCGGCGAGGCCACGATCGATCCGGCCGCGGTGTGCGTGGACGAAAAGGCTTTGTTGGGATCCTACAGTGCGTCGGTCGAATTGCAGGAGGAGTCGGTGCGGTTTGTCATGAACCGCGAAATGGATCTGGAACGGCTTATCAGTCACCGTTTTCCGCTGGAAAGCGGGGTGGAAGCGCTGAATCTGGCTGCCCATCCTCAACCGGACTCGATGAAGATTGTCATCCAGCCGGGCAGCGCCGGGGTCCCCAGCGCGCGGGTTTTGGCGTGATGGGGTGGAGGGCGTGGGAAGGACATCGACTGTGAATGGCAAGATGACGGCTGCCGTCCTTTACGGCAAAGAAGACATCAAGATTGAGAGAGTGCCGATCCCGCGCGTGGGTGACGGCGAAGTTCTGGTAAAGGTCCACGTCGCTCTCACCTGCGGCACGGACTTGAAGGTGTATCAGCGCGGCTATCATGCCCGCATGATTGTGCCGCCCGCTTTGTTCGGGCACGAACTGGCTGGTACCGTTGAAGAAGTTGGAGAGGGCGTGCGCGGTTTCAAGAAGGGCATGCGCGTGGTAGCGCTCAACTCCGCTCCCTGCGGCATGTGTTTCTACTGCTCAAAGCACCAGTTAAACCTCTGCGAAGACCTGCTGTTCAACAATGGCGCCTACGCCGAGTACATCCGGATTCCGCGACGCATCGTGGAAGCCAATATGCTGGTCGTGCCTCCGAATGTGAGCTTCGAGGATGCCGCGATGACCGAACCGCTGGCCTGCGTTCTGCGCGGCCTGCATGAAACTGGAGTCGAGATCGGAGACACGGTGGCGGTCATTGGCGGCGGACCGATCGGTCTGATGTTTGTGCAGGTGGCGAAGGCGATCGGCTGCAATGTGATCGCAGTCGTCAAGCGCGATTCTCAGGTCGCCCTCGCGCGTAAAAAGGGTGCGCACGAGGTGGTGCAGATTACAAAGGTGAACGATCCGGTGGAGGCAGTGCGCGAATTAAGTCCGGAGAGGCGCGGCGCCGATGTGGCGATTGAAGCAGTTGGCCGTCCGGAAGCATGGGAGTGGGCCGTGCAGATGGTTCGCAAGGGCGGCACAGTGAATTTCTTCGGCGGGTGCGCTTCCGGAACCAAGGTGCAGTTGGACACCAATCGCTTGCACTACTCGGAAATCACTTTGAAGGCGACATTCCATCACACCCCGGAGACGGTGCGCCGGGCCTTCGGTTTGATTGCCGAGAAGAAAGTTCGCGGCACCGACTACATTACCGGCGAAGCGCCGCTTTCGCGCTTGCACGATGTGCTGCGCCACATGCTGAACCGCAATGGGGATATCAAGACTGCGATCATCCCAGGTCACTAGTAGCGCGCTGTGTGATGAGTCGTGTGATGGAGGGACGGGCGTCTAGCCCATCCGGCCGGGCCGAGGGCGCCCCGGCTCTCCACCAGCAACAATAAAAAACGGCATTATTGTATCTCTGTGAAGGTGTACCCTGTGACCTCTGTGTCCTCTGTGGTTAAGATTTTTGTTGGGCTGGCAGTCTATATTGGAACTCTATAGATGACGATGACGACTGCTGCCGGCGATCCCCAGGCTGCGCCGCTCTCCTCCCCGTGGAGTGCGCTGCCGCCGGAGTACGCCATCCCCGACCACGCGCCTTCGGAAGCCGAAGCGCGCGAATATTGTCGTCGCCTGGCCCGTTCGCATTACGAAAATTTTTCGGTTGCATCCTGGTTTCTTCCGGAGCGGCTGCGCCAGCACTTCTTCAACGTCTATGCGTATTGCCGCATCTCCGACGATCTGGGTGACGAGGTCGGCGATACCGCCGCATCTCTGCAGCTGCTCGATCAGTGGGAGACGGAATTAAACGCGTGCTATGACGGTCATCATACCCGGCCGCGGCATCCCGTGTTTGTCGCGCTTGCCGAGACGGTGCGCAAGTTTGAAATTCCGAAACATGAATTCGCAGATTTACTGGCTGCTTTCCGGCAGGACCAAACGGTCACCCGCTATGAAACGTTCGGCGATCTGCTCGGCTACTGCCGGTATTCGGCGAATCCGGTGGGCCATCTGGTCCTGTATCTCTGCGGATACCGGGATGCAGAGCGCCAGTTGCTTTCCGACTACACCTGCACCGCGCTGCAACTCGCGAACTTCTGGCAGGACGTGAGTGCGGACTTTGCCAAAGGAAGAATTTATCTTCCGCTCGAAGACCTCCGCCGCTTCGGCGTGAGCGAGGAAGTACTACGTGACGGCGAAAACACTTCTGCATTTCGCGAGATGATCAAGTTTGAAGTCGACCGCGCGCGGGAGTGGTTCACGCAAGGTATGCCGCTGATCGCCAGGGTCGACCGCACCCTTGCCACCGACATCGAACTTTTCAGCCGCGGCGGACAGGAAATTCTGAACGCAATCGAGCGCCAAAATTATGCCGTGCTGGGCAGGCGTCCCGCAATCTCGAAAGCCCGGAAGTTGGCCCTGGTCGCTCGTGCCGCGCTGGGGAAGATGCTGGGGAAGCCGCGGGAGAAGCAACGTTGAGCACCGCCGTGGGAAATGCTCCAGTGCAGTTTGCGCCCACCGCTTCGCAGCTCGATATGGCGTACTCCGTCTGCCGGAGTATCGCCCGATCAGCCGCGAAAAATTTCTACTACGGATTTCTGGTGCTTCCAAGGCGGAAGCGCAATGCGTTGAGCGCCGTATATGCTTTCATGCGGCGGTGCGACGACATCGCTGACGACAACACGCTCAGCCCCGATGACCGTCATGACAAGCTGGCGGAATGGCTGGACAAAGTCCACCGCGCATTAGCGGCACAGCCAACTGACGATCCAGTGCTGCTGGCGCTGACCGACGCGCAGCGCACTTATCAGATTCCGATCGGGCTTCTCGACCAACTGGCCTACGGTACGGCTGCGGATCTCGACGATGCTGAGCCAGCGCCCTCCGCCACGGGGCTGGCCGCGCGTTACCAGACTTTTGAAGAGTTGCGCCAGTACTGCTACGGCGTGGCATCGGTCGTTGGATTAGTGTGCATCAGAATTTTCGGATATCGCGATCCCGCCGCGGAACCGCTGGCCGAGCGCTGCGGACTGGCATTTCAACTTACAAATATTATTCGTGACGTCAAAGAAGATGCGGGCATGGGCAGGGTATATTTTCCGCAAGAGGACTTGACACAGTGTGGTCTGTCGGCCGCCGATCTGGCAGCGCCGAATGTTGATGTCGCCCGCATTCGTCCGCTCCTGGCGATGGAGGCCGACCGCGCTCGCGACTGTTACGGAGCGGGAGATGAGCTGATCCCGCTGGTGAATGAAGACAGTCAGCCCGCTCTGTGGGTCCTGATCACCATCTATCGCCGTCTGCTTGAAAAGATTGCTTCGAATCAATACGACGTCTTCAGGGAGCGCGTCCGATTGACGGTTCGCGAAAAGCTCACTGTTCTCGGAAAAGGAATGCTGAAGCGTCTGTTGTGATGCCGACCTCGCCCTCCATCGATCCTAATACGACAAAGTATCCTACAGTCGCGATAGCCGGAGGCGGACTGGCCGGCCTCGCCGCCGGATGCGCCCTCGCCGAAGCGGGTTTTCGCGTGACCCTTTTTGAGCGCCGCCCTTATCTCGGTGGGCGCGCCTCTTCTTATCAACATCCCGGTACCGGCGAGATTGTCGACAATTGCCAGCATGTGCTGCTCGGCTGCTGCACCAACCTGCTCGATTTCTACCGGCGCGCGGGAGTGCAGGACAAAATTCGCTGGTATGAGAAGCTGACCTTCCTCGAGCCGGGAGGACGCGCTTCGGTGATCGCGCCTTCGGCGCTCCCCGCTCCGCTGCATACCGCCCTGGCGTTTCTACGAGCCGATTGCCTGAGTTTTCGCGACAAGATGGCCATCAGCCGCGCCATGGCGGTACTCGCTCCTTCTACTCCGCCGGATCGGGGCGAGTCGTTCCTCGGGTGGCTAGAACGCCATGGGCAAACCGAACAAGCCATCGAACGTTTCTGGAAGACAATTCTGGTCAGCGCCTTGAACGAGGATCTTGATCAGGTTTCTGTCCCTTATGCGGCGCAGGTGGTACGCGAGTCGTTTCTGAAATCGGCCGCTGCCGGGCGCATGGGAATTCCAACCGTGCCGCTCACTGACCTCTACAGCCAGACGGGAGATTACATCCGCGCTCGAGGGGGAGAGATCCAGTTTCGTGCAGGTGTGGAATCGTTTCGAGCGGAAAACTCTGAAGTAAGGGTGACGACGAACGGGCAGGAACTGAAATTCGACTATCTGGTCATGGCGGTTCCTTTTGATGTTCTGCGGCGCATGCTGCCTGACAGTCCGTCCGCTTTGCCGTTGGCTGCAGCGCTAGGGCAATTCTCGACATCACCGATCACCGGCATCCATCTCTGGTTCGATCGCCAGATCAGCGAACTGGATCATGCCGTCCTGCTTGACCGCACCATCCAGTGGATGTTTCACAAATCGCGGCTCATTGAAACGCGCAAGAATGAGACGCGCAAGAATGAAACGTCCGAGAATCAAATCCGCGAGAACGGCGGCGGCAGCTATGTCGAGCTGGTTGTAAGCTGCTCCCGGAGTCTGGTCGAGAAGTCGAAGGCAGATATAGTCGAAATGGCGGTGAAAGAGGCGGAAGAGTTTTTTCCCGATGCGTGCGAAGCGAAATTGCTGAAATCGACTGTGATCAAGGAAGTGCATGCGACATATTCGCCGCGTCCGGGAAT
>DATFVD010000678.1:0-6643 GCA_035260505.1 Terriglobales bacterium | reverse complement strand
TTCAGTTCATCAAACTTCGCGCGCAGCCCGCGTTCCAGATTCTTCAGCACCATCGGCACCAAACTCACATAGGTGATGTGATAACGCACAAACGCATCGCGCACAAATTCCGGACGCAGCGTCCGCAAATGAACCACACAGGCTCCACAGATGAACGGCCCGATAAATCCCACCATGAAATCGATCGCGTGATTAGTCGGCAGAATACTCAAATAGCGCACGCCCGGCCAAAACGGATACCACGCCGTCAACGATGCACACTGCTCGAGATAACTGTCGTGCGTGAGCACGCATCCCTTCGGGCGTCCGCCCGTCCCCGACGAATAGACGATGCAGGCTGTATCTTCGCGCTGCCGCGCCACCAGCCGCGGTTCGCCCTTTCGCCGAAATTCTTCCCAGCGGTAGGCGCCGCGCAAGTCCGCTCCTGCCGGCGCTTCCGTCACCAGCACAATCTCCACCGCGAGTTGTGGGAACTCCGGTGACTGCGTAATCGCCCGCCACAAGTAATATTCGATCACCAGAAACCGCGCCTTAGAATGAGCCAGTAGTTGCAGATGCTCCGCCGCGGTCAATTTGTAATCCAAAGGAACCAGCACGCCGCCCGAGAAAAAAATCGAATATGCCGAAATCAGCCATTTCGACTGATTCGTCATGATGATCGCCGCCCGGTCTCCTGCCCTGAAGTCGGCATCTTCCAGCGCACGGCAAAGAGGCTGTGCCATTTCTTTAAAGTCAGAGTAGGTAAGCCGAACTTTTTCGCGATCGCGATCGGCTTCAATCAGGCAGGTTTCGTTTGGCCAACGCTCCAGCGCATCCTTAAGCGCTGCACCCAGGCTGGCATATTGGCGGAGATCAAGCATTCAATTGTTCTGATTTCATCACGCTAGAGCCGCGCCTGAATCCGATTCGCCAGCGTCCGGAAATCCGACACCCCTTGCAGTTCGTAGTCCGGCAACTCAATGCTGAAGTGATGCTCGAGCCGCGTCAGCAAATCGAGCGCCTGCAGGCTGTCGATTCCCAGCGTCTTGAAAAAGTCGTCGTCGGGCATGAGCTTTTCCCGCGGCACTTTGAAATGCGAAGCTGCGAGATTCAGAACTTCATCGAGTGTGTGACCGGCAGTAGGCGCTGGCATAAGCGTGTTGTCCTTCAAATTGCGAAATACCAATTACAAATTCACGGCAGATACGGCTGCACGCTCTCATTCTCCACAAACTTCCGGAGCCCTTCTTCGACGGCTGGACGCGAATAAAGCTCGCAGAAAATATCAATCTCGCGCTTCAGTTCCTCATGCGGGATCGGCTTCACAAACTCTTTCGCCGCCGCAGCCGTCCGCCGGTCAAATTTTCCGACCTGGCTGGCCGTGGCCCGTGCTACCCGCAACGCCTCACCCTCGGCGGCAATCTGGCTCACTAAGCCGATCTGCTGCGCCTTCATTACGTTGAAGCTGCGCCCTGTGAGCAGCAGATCGCGCACCACGGCATTGCCCAAATCCCGCTTCAGCCGCGGAATTCCGCCGAATCCAGGGATCAAGCCCAGCCGTAGTTCCGGGAAGCAAAATCGCGCCATGCGGTCCGCAATAATAATGTCGCAAACCAGCGCCAGCTCGAACCCGCCGCCAAACGTTACCCCGTGAACTGCCGCGATCGTCGTCAGCGGTGCCGCGTCGAGCGCGTTCATCACCGAATGAATGCGTTCCAGAAACTCCCGCACCCCGCGCAGGGCAGCGCCCTTTTCCATCTCTTGCCCGCGCTGAAACAGTTCACGCAAATCCGCTCCCGCCGAAAAACCAGCCTTCAACGTCGAATGGACAATCAAGGCGTGCGCTTCACTCGTCAGTCCGGGCAGAGCCGCTGCAAATTTTTCCAACTCGGCTAACGTGAGCGAACCGATCTCGTTGCAAGGATCGCGATGCAGCGCAAGCTCAATGGCACCATTCACGATCTGCCACGAAACCGTCTGTCCTTTGAATTCGTTCATGCCGTCGCCTGATTCTTGGCCGCCTGGTTCTTCGAGGCTTGGTTCATCGCAGATCCGTACACCGCGTCAATTTCGTTTCGAAACTGCTCTGCAATCACGTCACGCTTCAGTTTTCCATTTGCTGTCAGCAGCCCGCTCTCGATAGTGAACGCCTCCTCCACCAGATGAAACGCCCGCACCTGCTTGTAATGCGGAAGGCCCGGATTCACAACGTCCAGCGCCACCTGCGTTTTCTGGGGGCTCACTCTGCCCGTAACCAGCGCCGCCAGGTATCCGCGTCCGTTGCCCACGACCACCACCTGAATCGCGCCCGGCAACTCGTGCAGAATCTTATCTTCAATCGGCTCGGGCGCGATGTTATGCCCCGACCCAAGAATAATCAGGTTCTTGATGCGGCCCACAATCTTCCAGTTTCCGGTCGCGTCCACTTCGCCCTGATCGCCAGTATGAAACCAGCCATCCCGCAGCACCTTCGCCGTCTCCTCCGGACGGTCCCAGTATCCCGGAAAAATATTCGGCCCACGCACCACGATCTCCGCATTCTCCGCGATCTTCATCTCCACGCCCGAAATCGCCGGCCCTGCGCGTCCCGGAATTACCCGCGTATCCGGATCATCCATGGTGCAGATCGCCGTCGTCTCGGTCAGTCCGTACACCTGCAACACCGGGATGCCAAGCATCATGAAAAACAGTTGCGTCTCCACACTCAGCGGCGCCGAGCCACAAATTAGCGCGCGCAGCTTGCCGCCGATCATCTTTCTGCGGATCGTGGGAAGCACGAGCCGATTCGCGAGTCCCAGCCAGAACCCGTCCCCGGCGCGCGATTTCCCCTCCTGACGCCGCACCCACGCACCCTTTGCCTTGGTGTACACCTTCAACGGAAATCCACCTGTCTTCCAAAGTTGCTCGTCGACGGCTTTGCGCATGCGCTCGAGAAGCGCGGGAACATTCAGCAGATAATCCGGCGCCGCCTGCCGCATCTCGGCGGCGATCTTCCCCAGGTCCGTATTCAACGTCAGCTTGCTTCCGCGCAACAGGCAGGTCAGCATCATGATCCACGAGCCCGCGAAGCAAAGCGGCAAGTAATGAAACACGGCGTCCCGCCCCGGACGCCGTTTCATGAGCTGATCCAGCCGCCCCGAAGTGCAGCCCAGCATGTACCCGACGTTGCCCGCGTTCAGCATCACACCCTTCGCCTCGCCCGATGTGCCCGAGGTGTAGATGATCGTGACCACATCTTCTTCTGCAATCAACAGCGCCGGATTCTCCACCGGCCCTCGCCTTTCCGTGAAAACGTTTTCGAAGCAGAAATGCGGTGGTGCCTCAGGCCACGCTTCCACGATCGCATCGGCCAGCGACTGCTCGCCGCAAGCAATCACCGAAGGCCAGCAATCCTTCATCATCGCGACCAGTTCGGATGGCGCCTGTCGCGCGTATAGCGGCACCACCGTAAGCCCCTCTGCCATGGCAGCCAGATCCATCGCCACCCACAGCATTGAATTATGCGCCAGCAGTGCGCAACGGTCGCCTTTCTTGAGCCGCAGCCGCCGCAGATAAGCGCGCGCCACCAACACGTGAGCCAGCAACTGCTGGGCTGTAAGCGAAACCGGTTGTCCGTCGCGCAGTTCCTGTAGCACCACATCATCGCCGCTGCGTTCCAGGCTTGCAAAAATTTGTTCAAGGAAAGGCATTCAATCAATTGTCCGAGGATTATCCTGCGTTTGACACGCCGAACAGATTGGAACCGCTCAATTGGTAGTGGTCAGCACGCTCAGCGAACCGCGTTAACAATGAGCGCGCTTTCTCGGAAATAACGGGTGTCTGGTAGTTTTCGCCCGCAAACGCGCGCACCTTCTCGATCGAATCAAACCAGAGCATCGTCATAAACTCAACTTCTTCGCCTCGGGCAAAACGCAGGAGATGATATCCGAGATATCCGTGCAGACGCAGCTCGCGATCAAGCCGAGGAAACAGCTCCTTCTGCAGATAGTCGTCGTAATGCTGGGCATGATCCAATGTTGTCCAACCATGCCACACGCGACACACCATGTCTCCAGCCCCCAAGGTCTCTCGTTCTTGCTTTGCTAACTGTACGCTCCCACCAGTTGCTTCAACCCGTCGCTCATCGGCGGCAGATAGTCCTCCCAGCTCCATTCTCCGCGCCGGGTGGGAAACTCCGGATATCGCCGTTGCACTTCTTCTTCGAAATACACGCCCATGCGCGCCATCAACTTCAGATTCCTCACCACGGTCCGCGCAATCCCGTCGGCAATCCGCTCTCCGTCGCGATCCAGAATTTCGATCGCTGCCAGAGTCCGCGCTTCCAGGTCCGGATCGTCCACATTCATCAGCAATTCCTGATGCCCGCGATCGTTCATCAGATTCCGAATGCGCTCATCCATCGTGACCCCCGCCGACGCCACCAGCGCCGGCATCGAAGTCACAATCCCGTGATAGCGCGAAGATACCATCATGCGGCAAGCCCGCAGGATACTGACCAATTGGTACATGTTGTAATCGTCCGAAGTCAGAACTGGAACCCCGCCCAACTTCTCCGAGATACGCCGGCAAGGCCGGGCATCCATGCGCTCGGTCGCCGCCATGATCACGAAGACATTCTTCTTCTGACGAAATGCCGCCACCGCATTTGCAATCGCACTCAGGTAATATTCGTAGGCTCGGTCGGCCTCTGGCGCCGCGTTATGAAAGTAGGGCCCGCGATAGTGGCTCTCTTTGTACGCGCCGGTCAAGCTGTGCAGCGCGGCTTTTGCGATCGACGCCTTCACCGGCCACTCAAACGGATTGATGGGACACACCACAAGCACCGGCGTCTTCCCATCCCAACCGACATCGCGCAGCGCTTTTTGACCATACTCCGCACCCAGTGGCTCAAACGTCCACGCCGTGTCCGTGCCCAATTCCGTGGGCACGCCCAGTTCGCGCAGAATCTTCCGCGACTCTTCATTGCGCGTGATCACCAGCGAATTCCTGCAATAGCGCCCGCACATCTTCGCGACCACCGGATCCATTTGTCCAGCCTCGGCACCGTAACCAACCGACAACTTGTTCTCCGCCGCCGCAATGCCGAGCGACCCGATCATCATCGTCGCCAACGCATTCGCGAATTTCGATTTGAACATCGAACCTTCACACGCCACCACACCATGATGCTTCGGCACTTCATTCGCCAGGAAGGGCGGAAAAATATCCGGGAGCCGCACCTGCGACGTCCCGTCGAAATAGCCGCGCGACCGGTCAAAATTAAAGGTCATCATGCTGAGGTCTACATTCTGCGGCCCCAGAATCCGCCGGATCTGCCGCAGCATCTCTTCCACCCGAACGTCCGACCCCGTGTTACGCGTGCCGTTGTAGCCGGCAAACAGAAGTTTCAGCTTCTGACCGGGCTGCCACGGCTCCCGCTTGCCCATCATCCACTGAATTTTCTTACCCTCGATGATGCCCGATACCCACGCTTCCAGGACGAAGTCCATCATGCGGCGGACCCTCCCGCTCTCGTGTGTTCCGGCCAGGGCTGATATGGGTATTCAAAATTGTGCTCGCGGCTGAACCGGAGCAGCGGAAAACTATATTGCGAAAAAGGCGCCGGCTTGCGCCCCATCTCCGCTGTGACCCGCGCGTTGTCGAAAACCGTGTTCCACGTCAGGTACGGCATAAAGACTTTCATTAGCGCCGCACCGTGTCCGACCGGCCCTTTGCGGTTCGCGAGCGTGTTGACGATCGAGCCGAAGGGCCTTTCTAGGATTGGCAAAAAAACCGGCCCGCGCTTGTTCTGCTCCGCCGCCAGCGCGTTGGTTAACTCCTGAAATGTCTGCGAATCGTTGCCGGAAGAAAGATGATAAATGTCGTACTGCGGATTCGCCTTCATGTGCAAGGTCGAAATCGCATCCGCCACAAAATCCACATTCACAATGTCAATCTTGTCATGCGGACGAAACGGCAGCACCGGCAATCCCGCCAGGAAAGCGAACGACCGCACCATGTCGAACTGCGTCGTCTGCGGATGCCGGCTGTCCCCCAATACGACGCTGGGCCGGAAAATCGTCAGCGGCACGTCCGGCAACAACTCGCGCACCATGTGCTCGCAGAATTTCTTCGTCCGCGCATAGGGATCGTAATCCGAACGATCCCACTCAATCGCTTGATCTTCCGAAACAACTTCGTGGCTGCGTTTCCCCGCCACCGCCACCGTACTCACGTTCGAAAACCGTTGCAGCCCGTGATAATACTGGGCTCGGCGCGCCAACTGCACTACTTCCAGCGTCCCGCGCAGATTCACATTCAAACAACTCTTTTCCGACTTCCGATTGAGTGACGCCGCGCAATGGATCACCGAATCGGTGCTGTGTACCAGCCGGTCGTAATCGCCCGGATCGAGCCCGAACTGCGGCGACGTGAGATCGCCGCGAAAAATCCGGATCTTCGCCTGCAAGTATTCATAGAATTTCGGGAACGGCATGTGCAGCTGCAAAGCATTCCAGAGCCGTAGCTCCGCGTCACGCGGATCGCGGCCGCGCACCAGCAGGTTCAAGGCCGCATCATGCTGGTCGAGCAGTTTGGCGGCGACATGCGCGCCGATGTACCCGGTCCCACCGGTCAGGAAAATCGCCACGTTGCTCCGTTCGTCCCCGTCTTCACCGCATCGCCA
>DATFVD010000677.1:0-4144 GCA_035260505.1 Terriglobales bacterium | reverse complement strand
CAGTTACATCGGAGTCTCGGCGCAGACGGTTCCCATTCATCGCCGGGTGGTGCGCTTCTATTCTCTTGCGCGGGAAACCGGCGTGGTCGTGGTCGGCATTGAAGACGGTAGCCCGGCGCGAACTGCAGGCTTGCGCGAAGGCGACGTGATCGTGGCGCTTGACGACAAACCGGTGGCGGGCGTCGATGACCTGCATCGTCTGTTGACTGATGCTCAGGTAGGAGTGCGTTGCGCTTTGACGGTCATTCGACACACGGAGCGGCTGATTCTGCCGATCTTTCCCGAGGAGGCACGCTGAAAAACCGGTCGCAACAGGCTGCCTCACGAACTCGGGTATCGTGTCACTTCCCACTTACCGGTGCCGAGGGGTAGATGCGTTCCGGAGGAACAATACCTTCTCCTTCGAGAATGGCGTAGAAACGATCCGCCGCAAGATCCTTAATCGTTTCCACTTTTCCAGAGGGCCAATGGATCTCGAACATGTCAATCTTCTCTGCTGCGCCCAGTCCAAAGTGCAAACGGACGTCGCTCTGGGAGAGATAGCTTCCGCCGCTACGCACCTCGTCGGTCTGCGTCATCCCACCGGCAACGACCTTAACCCGAGCGCCGATTGCCATGCGATTGCTCTTCGTGCCGGCCAGCTCGAAGCTCGTCCAGTGACGTCCAGCAACGCCGTGATTGCGTAAAATCATTGGCGAACTGTCGAGATCTTCAACCACGATATCCACATTGCCATCGTTGAAAAGATCTCCGACTGCCAAGCCGCGCGATGCGCGCTTCTGTTCTAGAGCGGCACCAGCCTGGCTACTGGCATCGCAGAATGTTCCGTCTTTCTGGTTGAAGAGAAGTGTCTTCGGCTGCCAGTAGCCGCCGCTTCCCTGCGCCTTTTCCATTTCCGGATACACATGACCGTTCACTGCCACCAAATCCAGCCAGCCATCGTCGTCAATATCCACGAAAGCGTCGCCCCATTTGACGAACGGGAACGAGGGCAACGCCACGCCCGATTGGTAGGAAACGTCACTAAACATCCAGTTGCCATCGTTGCGATAGAGACCGCTGTAATCGTCGGCAAAATTCGTGACATAGATCGAAGGCCGGCCGTTATGCAGGTAGTCGCCAAGGGCAATTCCCATGGAGGCCTGCTCGGAACCGGTCTCGCTGAGCGCCGTGCCCGACTCGAGCCCAATTTCCGTAAATCTTCCCTTGCCATCGTTGCGATAAAGAAAGTTGGGCAGAGTATCGTTGGCCACGTAGATGTCCGGCCATCCGGTGTTGTTGAAATCGGCCCAGACGACTCCTAATCCGTAGTAGCCGTGGGGATCGCCCACGCCGGCGGCTTTGGACACATCGGTGAACGTGCCGTCGCCGTTGTTGCGGAAAAGCGAATCACCAGCGCCTTTCAAGCCGCGCGGGCCACAATAGACGTCGATGCCGCGATACCGGCAAAGCGACAGGCCGCCGAACGGGGGGAGATGGTCGAGTTGAAATTCGACGTAGTTAACCACCATCAGGTCAACGAAGCCATCGCGGTCATAATCTCCAAAGGCCGCCCCCGTTGACATCCTGCCGTCGGCCACACCCGCCTTCTCGGTGACATCGGTGAACGTGCCGTCGCCATTGTTGCGAAACAGAACATTTCCACCTAGACAGGTGAGATAAAGATCTGGCCACCCATCGTTGTTGTAGTCGGCGACCGCCCCGCCCATGGCGAAGCAGGGCGTTGCCAAGCCTGACTTGTCGGTCACATCCGTGAACGTGCCATCGCGATTGTTGTGATAGAGCGCGCCCCGACTGGTCTCTTTGCGAATGGCCATTTGGACGGTGGGGGCGTTGGTGAAATAAATATCGAGCCAGCCGTCGCGATCATAATCGAAGAGAATGACGCCGCCACTCATCGACTCCACAATGTAGGTATTCAACGGATTTGAAGTGTGGCGGAAGCGGATTCCCGCCTTTTCGGTGATGTCTTCGAGTTGTGGAACGGGCCGCCCGCTGCATTTTATTTTTTTCGCGGCTGGCGGCGGAGGCGGCGTGGGTGGATGCGGTTCCTGCGCCCAAGCAGCCGAAACAGCCACCAGCAATGTAGCGCGAACAAGAGCGGTTCGAAAACGGATTGGAATACGCCGAATCAATGAGTCTCCTGGATACTCGCGACCATAATTAACTGCGCCTTTCCCTAACGCGGACCTTGCCATTGACCGGACGAGATCAGTTCTTTGAGAACGTCACGGGCGGCATTGTCTGAAGGAGTGATCACGAGCGCCTTTTTCAGAGCGCGGATTGCTTCCTGCCGATTCCCTGCGCGATAGGCGGCAAAACCCAGATTGCGCATCAGGTTGGGGACCGTTGCGTCCCAATGTTCAGCGTCCTGATAGTGCTTCAGCGCCGCCGCATATTGCTCCTGGATAGCCTCGGCGGTCGCCAGGTCATTGAAGCTGGCGCCGAGAATGGAGCGTAAATATCTTTCTCGAGCCTTCGCCTCTCTCTCCCCGTGGGTCGTGAGCTTGGCGCGGCTAAGAATATTGGGATTGAGCGGCGCACTGACGTCTGGGCCATCGGTTGGCGGAAGAGAAACCTGCGGCTCATTTTGCGGAAAATTCGGAACTGTAGTAGAAGTTACACCCGAGCCGTCCCCGGCGCCCACGCCGCTGCCTTGCACATCGTCAGAGATAATGGTTTGCTCGAGTTCGCGCGCCTTCCGCAAGTAAGGTTGCGCCTCCGGGCCTCTTCCGGAAGTGATCAATATTCGGCCAAGCGTCGTATAGGCCTTGCGGATGTCCTGGTGACCGCTTACGCCCTCGCGTTCGGCGATCGCAATTGCCTTTCTTAGAAGTCCTTCAGCGCGGCGGTTCTGACTTCCACGGTATGCGTTCAAGCCTAAATACAGCAAGGCTTCGGCAGACTGCGGATTGATAGCGGCGGCGGCGGCCAAGTAGCGATCCGCTTCGGAGAGCCGGTACGAGCTGAATGCCATGTACCCGAGCATGTAATCAGCCCCAAAATTTCCCGGATCGAGCTCCAGTTGCTTGTGAAACTCTCTACGCGCCTCAGGTGAGGGCGCCCATTCATTCCGCCACAGGTAGGAGAGGCCCAACAGGTAATGGACACCGGGCGCATTCGGGTTGAGCACGAGAGCACGCTGAAATTCCTGGATGGCCTCGTCGTGCATATGGGCATCGCGATAGGCGATCCCAAAAAGAACATGCAAATCGCTCCGTTCACCGGCGGCCACGGTCATTCGTTGAAAAATGGCGGCCGCTTTCTCCTTCTCCTTTAACCGGAGATGGCAGCTCGCCAGGGCATAGCTGGTTTCCGGATCAGTGCGAAGCGCAAGCGACCGTTGCAGGGACTCGACCGCCGCGCGATAGTCCTTCTTTCTGATTAGCGCTTCTCCCTGAACGGTCCAGATGGTGGCATTGCGCGGATCGGAGCCAAGAACTTTGCTGGCTTCGGCCAGTGAACCCTCCAGCTGATTTGCAAGCAGGTAAGCAGTGGCCAGATTCACATGAGCATCTGGAATGTCTTCCAGTTCCAGAGAGCGGCGGTAAAACTCAGATGCCTCGGGATAGGCATTTTCGACCATGCGCAATTTCCCCATTTCGCGGAGGCCCAGAGCAATGAGCTTCTCGTTGGCGCGAGCGGCTGCCGGTAAATCGCCAGCCTCCTTTGCTGCACGCGCTTGGGCGAATCGCTTCTGTAGTTCTTCCATCTCCGGCACGGATGGGCCAGCGACGCGTTCCCGCGGAGAAGGCCGCGCAGCATTTGGCCTGGTTGCATCCGGTTCCTGCTGCGCAGCCGAAACTCTTGAATTCGCCAGCATGGTGATCCCAAGCGCACAGGACAGGTATATAGAGAATAGCCATAAGGTAAGACTGACGGGATCGAGCCGGGAAGGCATCAAGGGTGTGATATCTGATCGGTCCTCCAAAAATACACGGCGGCACGGCAATCATTCAAGGTCCGAGGGAAGGTTGGTGAGCTGGTGCGACGTCTCTGCATTGCATTGCACGCATTGGATTTCGTGTGTTAGCTTCGATTGGGAGAGTTCCGCTTGCGACACACGGTTCCGGCTGGGATGAACCGCAAGGAAACTGACGTTTACCTGCGACTCGATCCGGCGCGGCTTCCCCAACATATCGCC
>DATFVD010000676.1:0-2801 GCA_035260505.1 Terriglobales bacterium | reverse complement strand
TTTTTCTTTCCGCGAGCTTTCTTGGCGCTCTTCTCTTCCGGAGACGGTAGGTGTGTCTGAATCGGAAAGAACACATTCAGTCGGGTGCCGTCGCCCAGCGTGAGCAAGCGGTCGGCGACTTCGTCCACCGAATCCTTTCGCACTTCCTGGCCGCAGAGCAGGCAGTAGGTGCGTCCGACGCGGGCGAAGAGCAGGCGCAGGTAATCAAAAATTTCAGTTGCCGTGGCGACGGTCGAGCGCGGATTGCGTGTGGAGTTCTTCTGCTTGATGGCAACTGCAGGCGCGATACCGTCGATCAGATCGACGTCCGGCTTCTCAATCCGCTCCAGAAACTGGCGCGCATATGCGGACAACGACTCGACGTAACGGCGCTGGCCTTCAGCATAGATCGTGTCGAAAGCAAGCGATGATTTGCCCGAACCGGAGACGCCGGTGACGACGGTCAGAGTGTTGTGCTCGATCTCAAAATCAATGTTCTTGAGGTTATGAACCCGGGCCCCTCGAACAACAATGCTGTCTGTGGACATCTTCCCCTGGCACTACAGATGGAACAAAACTCGCGACCGAATCTTTCTATTATAGAGGGTGGTCTAGAAAGCGGGGTCGATGGGAGGCCGAGCATGGTCGGAGACGGGCAAGCCCCGTGTCTACAAGAGGGTTCGCGCCGCCAAAACGGGGCAGAGCCGCGTCACCATACCAGCGACTGACGACCGGCGACCACCTCAGCGCGCCACGAACGAGAGGAGGACCAGGATGTAAATCCAGAGCCCCGTCATGCAATGCCAGTACCAGGATGCTACGTCTACGACGATGCGGCGAGTTTCGACCGGACGATGCAAAACAGCCGCCACATTGGCAAACATGAGAGCCAGCACGCCGCCAGCCAAGTGCAGGCCGTGCATTGCAGTGAGAATGTAAACGAAGGAACTGCTGGTGCCGCCGGCGAGGTGAAAACCTTCGGCGGAAAGCTTGCTCCAAACGAAGAGTTGCCCGGCAAGGAACAGGAGGCCAAGGACGGTGGTCACGGGAAGCCAGGGGAAGTGGCGTTCGTCGCCCAGCGAGATGCCTGGAATCGATTGCACCGGGGCGAGAGCAGCTTCTCGCGTGATTTCGCGCCGCGCCAAATCGATGGTGATGCTGCTCACGATAAGGACGGCTGTATTGACGAACAACAAAATCCAAGGCAATCGGACCGGAACCCAGGTTCGCACGTACGCCGTCTGGCTCACATCGAGACTCAGGAATCCGCGCCGGATGAGGTAGACCGCTGTAAAGGAAACGAAGAGCATGAGGATGGGCGTCATGGCGACGGCGAGTCCCATCCGAGCGCGACGCAAGCGCTCGCCATAATTAGGCAGAGAGTCGGGCAGGCTGTCGCCGCGATCGCGCCCGCGGCCGTCATCACCTCCGCCGCTACCTCCGCCGGTGCGGGGCGGGAGCGAGGCGCCGTGGTGGCCAGAGTCGCGCGTTGAGATGGGCGTCACGCGGGGCATCTCCACGGATCGCTTCGTAAGCCGAGCTCGGCATCACCGCCATTAGAATCGCGAAGACTAGAGCCAACCTGGTTAGAATCGATGAGCATGCCGTTCTCTGCTTCTTCTAATTCTGATGCTGATTCCGACGCTGAACGCGAGCGCTGGAACCAAAAATATCGGGGGGCACCCGGCTCATCGCCATCGATGGCTCCCGATCCATTCTTACCGCGCGCGTTTTCGGAATACGTTCTGCCCCTGTTTCCCCATAGAGGCAGCGCGCTCGACCTCGCGGGAGGAGCTGGGCGGCACTCGATTTGGCTGGCGAAACAGGGTTGGGAAGTCACGCTCATTGATATCTCCGAGACCGGAGTTGAACAGGCTCGGCTGAACGCCGGACCACTCGCGTCCCACATTCACTTTGTAGTAGATGATCTCACTCACTTCAAAGCTGCGCAAACGCAGTTCGAAGCGGCGTTCGAAGCGGTGATGGCGTTCTTCTACCTGGAGCGGAGACTATTTTCAGAGATGGTGAAGGCGGTGCGACCGGGCGGACTGCTTCTCTTCAAGACGTACACCCTGGCGCAGCTGAAGCTGCCCGGCGGCCCGAAGAACCCAGCGCACTTGCTCGAGCAAGGCGAACTTCTACGACTCGCGGACGGTTTGAGTGTATTGCATTACCGCGAAGAGATGGCGGAGACGGCGACGGCGGAGTTGGTGGCGAGAAGGGAAAGGTGACCTGAGGCCATCTTGTGCGGCTCGTGAGGTTCACGTCCGGGCGGGTCCGGTATGTGACGTTGCAACTTGCACAGGTTCGAATCTAAACTGTGATGGCCGGATTGGTTGGCGAACGGAGTTCGACTCAGGCGAAAGTGGCGGAATTGGCAGACGCACCAGACTTAGGATCTGGCGGGGCAACCCATGGGGGTTCGAGTCCCCCCTTTCGCACCATTCCTTTTCCTTCCTGCTCGTTCCAGTGGTGCAAGTTCTTCTCTTTAAGCGCCTTGGCCTGAAACATCTGCTGTCCGGAGACTCGCTCTTCTGCATCGAGGGCCCTGCCGCCAGTCCCTAATCAGCAACGGTGCCTCCCACGAAGCGGTGTTGCCCCGGTTAGTGCCTACATTGAGTACTGTATCGAACAAAGACCTCCACTATGCGACCCTTGCAATATTCCTATCGCTTGGGACATTCGATATTGGTGCCATCTCGTCGTCTGGAAGATCGAATCCGCGAATTGTGTACCAAAGCTGTGGCCACGGATGACCCTGCGAATTTTAGCGAAGTAATGCGAGAACTCAGAGAATCACTTCGCGAGCACGCGAACCGCCT
>DATFVD010000675.1:0-2868 GCA_035260505.1 Terriglobales bacterium | reverse complement strand
CACGAGCCTGTCCCCACACGACCTTAGCGCATCGACTCTTCGATTTCTGAGATCCAATCAGGCCGCTTCAGCACTTCGCGGGGCTTAGGCCCGTCGGCGGCGCCTACAATGCCATCGCGTTCCATGAGGTCGATGAGGTGGGCGGCGCGTCCGTAGCCGACGCGCAGGCGGCGCTGCAGCAGGGAAGTGGAGGCTTTGCCGAACTCGATCACGAGGCGAACGGCATCGTTGTAGAGCGGATCGTTGTCTTCGGCGGAAACTTCCCCCGAATCGTCGCCGTCCGCGGCCATGCCCTCGCGATCTTCTTTCGGCGTCTCCAGGAATTTCTCTTGATACTGCGCCTGCCCCTGCGCCTTCCAGAATTCCACGACGCCTGCGATTTCTTTTTCGGTTACATACGGAGCGTGCAGGCGATGGACGCGCGCGGAGCCGGCAGGGAGATAGAGCATGTCGCCGCGGCCTAGAAGTGATTCAGCGCCGTTGGCGTCGAGAATGGTGCGCGAGTCGACTTTGGTTGCTACGCGGAATGAGACGCGCGCAGGGAAGTTGGCCTTGATGAGGCCGGTGATGACATCCACCGACGGACGTTGTGTAGCGAGTACAAGATGAATTCCGACGGCTCGGGCCATCTGCGCCAGGCGCGTGATGGATTCCTCGACGTTGTTGCCGTCGAGCATCATCAGATCAGCCAGTTCATCAATGATGATGACGATTTTTGGAAGCGGACCTTCTTCCGCGGTTGCTTCCTCGCTGAACAGGCTGGGCGTGTCGTCGAACAGGCGGTTGTAGCTGTCAATGTTGCGGACGCCCTTGGCGGCGAGCAGTTTGAGACGGCGCTCCATTTCGCGGACGGCGTTGCGCAGCGCGTTGGCGGCGAGTTTGGGCTCGGTGATGATGGGCGTGTAGAGGTGCGGGACGCCTTCGTAATTGCCTAGTTCGAGACGCTTCGGGTCGACTAGCACGAGGCGCACTTCGTCAGGAGTGGACTTGTACAAGATCGACATGATCATGGCGTTGATGGCCACGCTCTTGCCCGTGCCGGTCGAGCCGGCGATCAGCAGGTGAGGCATGCCGGCCAGATCGGCGGCGGCTATGCGCCCGTTGATGTCCTTGCCCATGGCGATCGTGAGTTTGGATTTGGTGCCGAGAAATTCCTGTGACTCGATGTTCTCTCGCAGCCAGATGATTTCGCGCTCCCGGTTCGGTACCTGGATGCCGACCGTGCTCTTGCCCGGCATGCGTTCGACGAGGATGCTTTCGGCGCGCAAGGCAAGGCAGAGATCGTCGGTGAGTCCGATGATGCGGCTGTACTTGATGCCGGCTTCCGGTTTGAATTCGAAAGTCGTGACCACCGGACCAGGGTTGATCTGAGTGACCTGGCCATGGACTTCAAATTCCGCGTACTTCGCGGTCAGAACCTGGGCGACGAGTTTCAGTTCTTCTTCATTGACGGATTGCTGCTCGTCGGGACGGTGCAGCAGGCTCGAAGGTGGCAGCTTATAACTGCCAGCAATTTTCGGAAGGGTCGTTTTCGCCTTGTGCTCGGTATCGGCGCGGTCCGTGACTCTGACTTCGATTCCAGACGCGGTTTGCGAAGTCTGTGGCAGTGGACCGAAGGCGGAGTCCTCTTCCTCGGCCATGCGTTCGATGCCGGTGCGTGCGAGGCCGGCGTGCGCAGCTCCTGCTGATTCGTAGCGGGCGGCATCTTGACGCGCGGCTTCGTTATGGTGACCCGAAGGACGGGCCGGCACGAGTTGTGTCGTTACGTTTGGCCTCTCGGCGCGGCGCTTGTCGAGCTCCTTCTGTTGGCGCTTCCGTTCGCGATCCTGCTGCCAGTCCTTAAAGCGATCTCGGAGCGCCAGCGCGAAGGCGAAGCGGGTTGGCGCCCAGACCTCAAACGCCGAGAACGAGAAAGCGGTGGTGAGGTAAAGCGCAACCGCCAGAATGGTAGTGCAGACAATGTATGCGCCGGCAACGTTAAGGTACCGGATTAAGACATCGCCCACAATGCGGCCAACCAGGCCTTCGATGGGGATGGCGCCCATCCAACGGATTTGCACCGGCAGGATGGCGAGCAACGCGGGCACGAACATGAGCAGCCAGATTCCGCCGAGCGTCTTCGCAATCGGGGTCTGTACCGCCCGTGAGCGGAACCAGCGCATGCCGAGCATACCGATGAAGATGGGCAGCAAAAATGACCCCAGGCCCCAGAATTGCAGGATGATGTCCGAGAGATACGCGCCAAAGATGCCGATCCAGTTGCGCGCAGCATGCGACCCGGTGAGGATGGAGGCGCTGTTCAGCGATGGATCGAGCGGCGAATAAGACGCCAGCGCGAGGAAAAGAAGGAGCGCAGAGACACACAACAGGAACCCGACGAGCTCATTCAGCCGCCGGTTCCTGGTTGGCGTAAAAATCTTCCCGAGAAATGTCATGTGGCAGCGACGGCGTCAGGTAAATGATACCCGGAGCGCCGTTACAAGGCCAGAGCCTGATAATTATGGCAAGAAGGGACCGCTCGTGCAATGTGGGAAGAGGGACAGGTTGGCGAGTTGGATTCGGATATGTGGCGGCAATCATCCCTAAGTTGCTGATCGTGCTAACTCCCCTGGCTGAACGAGCGCAACCGCCGCGCTGATTTGGCTACTTTCCGATCATTCCAGCCGCCCAAGCCAGCACGGCAATTCCAATCACGATCCGATACATCGCAAACGGCGCAAACCCGCGCTTCCGCACCCAGGCCATGAACCAGGCAACCGCTCCGTAGGCGACGATGAAGGAGACGACGAAGCCGATGCCAAGGATGACCCATTCGTGAGAGGTGATTTCGGCAACGCCAATGGGATTTTCATCTTTCCCGCGGAGCGA
>DATFVD010000674.1:0-5268 GCA_035260505.1 Terriglobales bacterium | reverse complement strand
GGACGGCGGCTGTTTTATGAAGAGGACGGCAAGCGGGTCCCGATTGAGCGGATTTATAACCGCACCATCGTGGATGAATTGGAACGCAAGGGCGTGGCTTTGCCGTTTGACTTTCGGGATGAACTGGATGTGGAGTGGGCGGGGCATCCGAACTGGTATTTCCGGATCAGCAAGTATTCGATTCCTTATTTGAAGCATCCGTCGGTGCCGCGGACGTGGTTTCTGGATGAACTGACGGAAATGCCGGCGGATTTGGAGAATTTTGTGATCAAGCCGCTGTACTCGTTTGCCGGATTGGGAGTGGTGATTGCGCCGTCGCGCGCGGCAATTGACGCCATTCCTGCAGCGAAACGCAGCGAATATATCCTGCAGGAGCGATTAAATTTCACGCCAGTGGTGGAAACGCCGCACGGGGCGACCAAGGTCGAACTGCGGATCATGTATGTGTGGCTCGATGAATTAGTTCCGGTGCTGACGATTGTGCGCATGGGGCGCGGTCTGATGATGGGTGTCGATCACAACAAGAACATAAAATGGGTCGGATCGTCGGCGGCACTGATTAGTGATTAGTGGACAGTGAACAAGTGGCTAGTGGATAGTGGCCTAGCTACAGTTTGGTCGATCGCGGCAGTTCGCGGGCGGGACGCCCCCGGCCACACGAGCGGAATATATTTGCTCCTTTATTTGAGGAAAATCCATCAGATGGTCATGTCTGTAATGCTGAAGAAGTTCGGGTCGGGATTTGCGCGCGCGCGGCGGGCGACTGCGATGCTGCTGGTTCTACCGGCGGCTTTTACCGCGATGCCTGGCGCCGCACAGACGGCCGAAAAGAGCGCGGTCGATCATTACTACGAACCGCTGCCGCAGGAAAAGGGCGCAGCGGGGCTGAAGCTGATGTTGCGGCGCCTGCAAACCACGGGGCGGCTGATGCAGGTGGATGCACATCCCGATGACGAAGACGGCGGGATGCTGACGCTCGAAGCCCGCGGCAAAGGCGTTTCGACTCTGCTGATGACGCTGACGCGAGGCGAAGGTGGGCAGAACGAACTGGGCAGCAATCTGTTCGACGTGCTGGGCGTGGTGCGGACTCTGGAGGTGCTGGCCGCGGATCGCTACTACGGGGTGGAGCAACGATTCTCGCGGGTAGCAGATTTCGGATATTCGAAGACGCCCGAGGAGACTTTTCAGAAGTGGCAAGGACACGACATTCCGCTAGCCGACATCGTGCGAGTGATCCGAACGTTTCGGCCCGACGTGCTGATCGCGCGATTTTCGGGCACGGAACGCGACGGGCACGGACATCACCAGGCATCGGCGATTTTGACGAAAGAGGCGTTCCGCGCGGCGGGCGATCCGAAACGTTTTCCGGAGCAAATCGCAGAGGGCCTCCAGCCGTGGCTGCCGAAGAAGTTGTACATCGGGAATGTGTGCGGCTTCGGAGCCTCGACCTGTGATGCTGCCAATTACACAGTAAAGCTGAACACCGGCAAAGAAGATCCGCTGCTTGGCGAGTCGTACGTGCAATTTGCAATCGATGGATTGCGACATCAGCGATCGCAAGCGCTGGGCGGCGTCTCGATTCCCAAGGGCGATCGATTTGCCCATTACAAGCTGGTGGATTCGATCGTTGAATCTCCAAAGGATAAAGATGGCCACGAGCAGGACTTCTTCGATGGGATTGACACCACGGTTGCCGGGCTGGCGTCTAGGCTCGGGGATGAAGAGAAAAAGGTGCCGTGGCTGCGAGCGAAGTTAGTTGAAATCGAGACCAACGTTGACGAGGCCGTCGCACTCGCAGACAAAACGCCAGCTTCGACCGAGGCGCCGTTAGCCAAAGCGAGTAGTCTGACCGTCCGGCTCTACAACCAGATTCTGGGATCGCAACTGTCGCCAGAAGCAAAGAAGGACTTTCAGGCCGAGCTGCTGCAGCGATTGTGGCGAGACATCGAGAGAGCGCGGGCGCTGGCAGTGGGCGCGGAACTCAATGCAGTGGTGGCCGGTGAGGTCGGCACAAGCCCTGATAATGCTTTCATGGCGGTGCCCGGCAAACCGTTCGAACTCACAGCAAAGCTTTCGGCTGCGAATACATCCACGGAAAGAGCAGGCATAAGTCTGCGGCTGCCTCCTGACTGGAAGTCAGACGTTCTGAGTACAACACGATTGGGGAACGGATTGACAGTTCGTTTCAGAGTTCATGTCCCCTCATCGGCGCAGATTACGCAGCCGTACTGGCACCGCCACGATCCAGTGAGAGATACGCTCAATGTCATCGATGAACCGGAATTCCAAACACTTCCGTTTCCTCCTCCGCCTGTCGAAGTAGTCGCAAGGTTTGAGCAGGGCCCGCTAGTCTTTGCGAACTGCATGGTTCGTTATAAGGGCGCATTAGAAGTGGCTGAGCGTCCTCTGGCGGTGGCACCGGAATTTTCCATTGCGTTGACGCCAGCGAGCGATGTGATTCCCAGCGACCTCCACGGAAGCATAAGCGTAACGACCACGGCGCGCGATCAGAGCAGCGGCTCCGAAGCGCAGATTGCGCTCAAAGTTCCCGAGGGATGGCGCGCGGAGCCGGCGCATGAATCCGTCGAGATTCCCAAAGATCAGTCGAAGGATGCCTCATTCCAGGTCTTCCCTTCCAAGTTAGAGGAAGGCCAAACTCATATTCGGGCGGAACTCACGAGTGGGAAGAAGGCCTACGGCGAGGGTTATACGGTGGTCACGCGCGAAGATCTCGGCACGTTTTACTACTACCAGCCGGCCGTGCAGCGCGTGTCAGTCGTGGATGTAAAGGTCCCCAGAGACCTCAAAATTGGATACATCATGGGCGCGGGCGACGACATTCCGACGGTGCTCGAGCAGGTCGGGATGAATGTCACGATGATTCCGGCGGACAGATTGGCCAGCGAAGACCTGAGCAAGTACCAGACGATCGTGCTGGGCATCCGTGCTTATGATACCCAGAAAGGCGTGATTGATAACAACAAGCGGCTGCTCGATTTCGTCGAAAATGGTGGGCGCTTGGTCGTGCAATACAACACGATGGGATCTTTTGGGGTGCCAATCGATTTTAATTCGGGCAAATACACGCCCTATCCGACAACGCTGAGCCGGGGCCGCGTTTCGGTGGAAGAAGCTCCGGTTGCGATTCTCGATCCAGCGAACCCGATCTTTCATTCTCCGAATGAAATTACTCAGAAAGATTTCGCGGGCTGGGTGCAGGAGCGCGGGCTGTACTTCATGTCGCAGTGGGACAGCAACTTTACTCCGCTGCTCGAATCTCATGATCCGGGCGAAGCCGAGCAGAAGGGCGGACTGCTGGTGGCGCATTACGGCAAGGGAACGTATATCTATACCGGATATGCGTTCTTTCGGCAGTTGCCGGCGGGCGTGCCGGGAGCAGTGCGCTTGTTTGTCAATCTGGTGAGCAGTCGTTAGTCGTTGGTCGTTGGTCGTTAGTCGTTCGGGGAGTAGTTGCGAATCGCAAACGACCAACGACCCGTTCGCCAACGACAAACGACCATCGACTAACGACCTACTTCATGACAATTCCACTCGAAGCCGAACCCGACACCAAGCCGCAACTCATCCGCGGCATCGGCCTCGGTTCCGCTACCGCGCTGAACATGATTGACATGATCGGCGTGGGACCGTTTATTACGATTCCACTGATCGTAACCGTGATGGGCGGTCCGCAGGCAATGCTGGGATGGGTGCTGGGCGCGGTGCTGGCCATCTGCGACGGGCTGGTGTGGGCGGAGCTTGGCGCGGCGATGCCGGGATCGGGAGGGTCTTATCGTTATTTGAAAGAGATCTACGGGCCGCAGAAATTGGGACGCGCGGTTTCCTTCCTGTTTATCTGGCAACTCTCCTTCAGCGCTCCGCTTTCGATTGCCTCGGGAGCCGTCGGCCTCTCGCAATACGCGGCTTTTTTCTGGCCAGGACTGGAACGTGTTTGGGCGGCTCGCACGTTGAGCCTGAATCTGCCGCTGCTAGGTCAATTGCAAGTTAGCTGGGTAGCAATGCCCGCGACTCTGCTGGCGATTGGAGTCGTCCTGTTCACGGCGTTTCTCCTTTACCGCCGAATCACGGCGATCTCCAGACTTTCAACGGTGCTTTGGATCGGCGTGATGGTGACAATCGGTTGGATCATCTTCACCGGTCTGAGCCATTTCAATGCGCGCCAGGCATTTGATTTCCCTCCGGGCGCGTTTTCCCTGTCGCGAGACTTCTTTCATGGGCTAGGCGGCGCGATGCTGATCGCCGCCTACGACTATTGGGGCTATTACAACGTCTGTTTCCTCGGAGATGAGATCAAGAATCCGGCAAAAAATATTCCGCGAGCGTTGTTGCTATCCATTCTGGCGGTGGCGTGTCTATATGTAGTAATGAACATCAGCATTCTCGGCGTGGTGCCATGGCGGGAACTGGCGCAGTCGGGGGCGTCGAACAGCAAGCTGTATGTAGTTTCCACCTTTATGCAGAGAGTCTACGGGCATGGGGCGGCGTCAGTCGTATCGGCTCTCGTGATGTGGACGGCGTTTGCGTCGGTGTTCTCCCTGACGCTCGGCTATTCCCGCGTCCCGTACGCAGCAGCGGTTGACGGGAATTATTTTCGCGCGTTTGCCCGGGTGCATCCGGTATATCAGTTTCCTTATGTTTCGTTGTTAGCGCTGGCGGGCATGGCGGCGTTGTTCTGTTTTCTGCGGCTGGCGGATTTGATTGCAGCGCTGGTGGTGATCCGAATCATCCTGCAATTTTTGGTGCAGAGCATTGGCGTGATTGTGCTGCGGATCCGGCGCCCGGAGATGCCGCGTCCGTTTCGGATGTGGCTCTATCCAGTGCCTGCGCTCGTGGCGGCGGGAAGTTTCGTTTTCATTCTGGTTTCTCGCGCCGGCTTTCTGCGGGAGATCCGGTATGCGGCAGTGATTCTGGTGGTGGGGATCGCCGTTTATTGTGTGCGGGCATGGCGGCGGCGGGAGTGGCCATTCGGGGAAGCGTCGCTGGTCGTTAGTCCTTAGTCGTTCGTGTGGGGACGGGCGCCTCGCGAGCCTGCCCTTAGCGAAGGCGAAGGGTCCGGCAGCGAGGTGGCCGGGCGAGGACGCCCGGTGCTCCTCCGGAAAGCAAAATGGCGGAAATGATCCAAATGCCGGTAGTAGCGCCGATCACGGCAAAGCCCTCGGTCTCCCCCTGGGCGCCGTTAGGCGAGCCGCTGTTTCGATCGCTGTGGATCGCTTCGGTCATTTCTTATACCGGCACATGGATGCAGAA
>DATFVD010000673.1:0-4803 GCA_035260505.1 Terriglobales bacterium | reverse complement strand
GCCCTGACCCTCCGTGATGGTGTAAATCGCGTCCGCCGCTATGTTGCTCAGCGTTTCCGTGCTTCCGTTTGGCCAGCGAATGTTCACCGTGGTCATGATCTTGGTTTCGCCGAGACCAAAATGAAGCCGGAGGTCGTTCTGTGATAAGTAGCTTCCGCCACCGCGAACTTCGTCGAACTGAGTCATACCTCCGCCAGTAATTGTGACGCGAGAGCCGATGGCGGCGCGGTTCGATTTTGTGCCAACCAGCCGAAATAAGACGCGATGTCTTGGACTTGCGATGTCTTGCACCAGAAGCGATGGTGGCTCGCCCACATTCAACAGGAGAATGTCCACGTTGCCGTCATTTCTTATATCTCCAAAAGCGGCACCCCGCCGGCTAGACAACGGAAGAGAGGCGAGCCCTGTTGCGGCGGTTATATCTTCAAATGTGCGATCGCCTTTGTTCCGGAACAAAAACATCGGCTGCCGATATCCCGAGCTGTTATTGACAATCGTATCCACCTGCGGATAAACGTGGCCGCTCGCCACAAATACATCCGACCAGCCGTCGTTATCAAAGTCCACAAAGCCCGTACCCCACTTGACATAGGGGTAAACAGGCTGACCCATCTTCGAACTCCAACCCAGTTCGACGAATCCTTGCCCCGGCCCCTCGTTGCGATATAAGTCATCCACCTGTTCCGCAAAGTTAGTAACTGTAATGTCCAAGAGGCCGTCGTGATCAAAGTCACCAAAATCCACGCCCATGGAGCCTAATTCCTGCCCTTCGCCACTGAGCGCCACTCCCGAGAGGAGGCCTATCTCTTCGAAAGCACCGTTGTGCTTATTATGATAGAGGTAATTTGGACCGGCATCATTCGCCACATAGAGGTCGGGCCAACCGTCATTATCATAGTCACCCCAGACAACCCCAAGCCCAAAACGCTTATTAGGGTCGCTCACACCGGCTTTTTTGGAAACGTCTTCAAATGTTCCATCACCGCGATTATGGAATAGGAAGTCGGTTTCGCCCTCCATCCCCCACGGCCCACACTGCACCAGAAGACCCTTATAGCGGCAATTGTGCTGGTCACTGCCAGGCTCAGGCAGGTTGTTGAGGTCCACATGAACATAGCGAGCGACGAATAAATCAACGTTACCGTCGCGATCGTAGTCGGCCCATGCTGCGCCTGTTGTCAAACCGTCCACCTTTAGCCCAGCGCGCTCGGTCACATCTTCGAATTTACAGTTGCCCAAATTGTGATAAAGCGCGGTGCCTCCATACCCCGTTACAAAAAGATCCAGGCGCCCGTCGTTATCAAAGTCGGCAACGGCCACACCCATCCCCCAGCCTTTACGGGTCAAGCCCGCCTGAACTGTAATGTCCCTGAAGTGAAAATCTGCATCCTGATGATAAAGCGTAACCAGCGGGTCCCCGCCTTTCCGGAAGCGATCCACCGTGGAGCCATTCACCACAACGATGTCCAACTTGCCGTCATTATCGCAATCGAACAGGCCGACACCACCGCTCATGGACTCGAGAATGTACCGTTTCTCTCCCGAGATGTGGGGAAGCGTCAGACCTGACTGGCGCGCGACATCGTGAAAATGAGGGTAAACGCTTTGCGGGAAGGCCTGGACACAGAAGGACAGAACGGCGCACCACCGGATGAACCAGGAAAAACGCGTTAGCAATTTACGTACCCCGAGACGATTCTAAGCGAAATAGACCGAATCCAACAGTTGTTCCGTATTCGACGCTGCTCACTTAAGCCTTCTGCCTGTCCGGGTCGACCAAAGGGCGAGGTAAGTCCATACTTTGCAGGCTGTTTTGCTTTCAACGTGCCCCGGACAGCTACCTTCGTCACTGTGACGACGCCTTCTGCCGCGACGTTTCGGAGAGAAGGTGTTCAGGTGTATAGTATGGGCCACCTGGGAAATTAAAAAAGGTAACAAAATACCGGATCATCTGAAGTGTTTCTTCTAGTAGCCAAAGGGATTGAGTAACATGCTGAGCTCTTACAACCTGGCGCGAACCCTAGTCGTAATGGTGATGTTTGAGTTCTCGGTGATGCCCTCCCTTTTGGCGCAGGAAAAAACTTCCGAACCATCATTTAAGGCACAGAGCGTCAACGTAGTCATAGACCTGATCGTGACGGACCGGCACGGCCATCATGTGCCGGGACTAACCGCCTCAGATTTCACAATTTACGAGGATGGAGTTGCTCAGAAGATCATTGGATTTATGCCGTCGGCAGGATCGGCCTCAAATACTTCCTCTCCGATGGCGGTGCCAAAAGCAGATGAAATTCCGAAAACGGCTCCGCAACAAGGCCAGTCTGCTTTATCGCCCGAGCCACACCTGCTCACGGTGGTACTGGATTTAGCGGACAACCGGCCGGCTAATACCAAGACCTCAGCCGATGCAGTCCTTGGATACTTGGACAAAACTCTGGGCAGCGGCGATTACGTAGCGATCTTCTATATTGACCAAGGTCTTCACCTGGCTCTGCCCTTTACGAATGATCTTCAAAAAGCTCGCGAGACGCTCAAACAGATTGAAACGCGCGGATCCACGGGCACGCTGTCGGGATCTGACCGAGCCACAACACAAAGCGAAATCAACGACCTTTACCGGCAAGCCCACCCCGAGACTGCGCTCGGGGCCATGGCAGGGGAACCACCACCAGTGCCCAGCGGCCCTGGCGCCGGGCCCCCGGGTAATAATCTGAGCGCGGCCATGGACCGCCAGATCGACGCCATGCGCTCGTATCTTACTATGGCCAACATGTTTCAGGCGCGGGCAGTCTTTGCGGCTCTGCGCGCCATTTGTTTTGCCTACCGCGATATGCCGGGACGAAAGAACGTGGTCCTTTTTTCGGAGGGCTTCTTGTACTCCGACGATGCCAGGCCGGCAATGGAAGCAGTCGCCGATGCTGCGAACCGTTCCAACGTGTCTATTTACGTGATTGATCCCCAAGGTGTCGAAGTCAATCCTTATGGGGCCGGCGACCGTCCGACCGACACAATTACGTCACAGATGGCTGCCGCGGGCGCGCCTGGTGCAAACGTCGCCCAGCATGGCGGCGAGACAAAATTTGACAGGATTAAAGCCGTAGGGAACTTGACCCGAGACGACCAGCTGGAATGGCTGGCCGACACCACGGGCGGGTTCATGGTCAAGCGCACCAACGACCTTCTTCCCGCATTCAACAAAGTCATGGACGACGCGCGCGATTACTACACGCTATCGTATGTGCCCGGGAAAAAAGAATTTGATGGAAAGTTTCATGCCATCAAGGTGGAGATATCGCAACACTCATACCAGCTCCGCTATCGAAAGGGTTATTGGGCAATTCCCCGTGGCCAGGCGGTCACGATGAGTCCGGCTGCCGCTCAGCTTATCGCGGGCTTTCAAAATGGATCACTCAAGTCATCGTCCACACCCGATGTGCATGCCAACCTGCTCATGGCGCCCAGCGGAGAGTACTCCGTTCCCGTATCGGTTTCAATTCCGGGGAATCGAATTCCGTTAGAAAAAGAAGGCGACGGATACCGAGCGCGGATGACCGTAATATTGGTCGCCCGGGATTCCCAGGAAAACTTGTTGTCTGTCTCCCAACGCGACTGGAATGTCCGGTTCAATAACACGCAGCGCGGAGATTTTGAGAAGTCCACGGTGACAGTTCGAGATCAACTACAGACTACCGGCCTGCAGTCTCTCAACATCCAGGCCATCCTTCAACTATCGGGCACCGCACTCGCGTCGGGCAGTACCACGGTCCAGATCCCAGACGCGGCGGGATCTGGTTTCCGCTTAACGAGCATCCTGCTTTCCAATCGAGCCGAACAGGCCACCTGCTCTGATGCCGCGGATTCTCTCTGCTTTATGAATGTCCGGCTCTACCAACCTGTCACGTCGAAGTTCACATCGTCCGGCCGGCTAATCGTTTATTTTGCGGCCAGCGACCTGTCGCTCGACCCGCAGACAAAAAAGCCCCGGCTGGGAGTGGCATTCACATTGAAATCCGGAAGCGATGTCGTGAAAACCGCAGTGGCGGAAAACATACAGTCCCTCTCCGGCCCGGTTCCTGATTCAGTATTGGTACTGGCGGAGTACGATTTGAAGTCATTGCACCCCGGCAGCTTCACGCTGCAGGTAGTAGCCAAGGATATGGTGCGGAATACCTCTCTTTCACAGCAGAGTCAGTTCGCCGTGGAATGAGCCGCCATGGCTTGGGCGGACGATTATTATCCTAGCCTGAACGCGAATTGTTCTTAGCGAACGGCGGGGCAGCCACTGGGCGGTTCGTCGCTAATGTAGAACATCGTGCCAGATGGCTCATCGACTCAGGATCGTAGCCATGATGGCGGGAACGATGACTGAGATGTGGTTAGAACCTCCGAGCGGATTATCGAGCCGTCGATTGCCGGATAACAAGCTCGGGGTTGATCCTGAATTCCGGGATGACGGGACCGACTCTCCTCCTGAACGGTAGAATCTCTTCGGGCGCGATGCTCACTGTGGGCAATTCCGTAAAGTTTGAAAGAGACCAGCGGGAACACACAAGATGCCGCAAATCTTCTCTGATTTCTTGGTTCTTCGAGGCCGCGCAGGTTCAGGTCTTCTTCTTGTAGCGCTCGTGGTTCTTCTCAGCGCGTTCTTCGTCCTGGCTGAGACTCAAGCCGCGCCCGGCAAGGCCCTGGAAATCTACTTTGTGGACGTCGAAGGCGGGCAGGCGACCCTCTTCGTCACGCCTGAAGGTCGATCGCTGCTTATCGATACCGGCTGGCCGGGCAACGCGGGACGTGACGCGGACC
>DATFVD010000672.1:0-3161 GCA_035260505.1 Terriglobales bacterium | reverse complement strand
CGGATTCTCTTCCCTTTCCTCTCCTATTGTTGTTCGCGGGCCATGGCCGGGAATTACGACGGTCTCATCGGGCAGGGTCAGAACGCGGTCGCGCAGCGAGCGCATGATTTTCTCGAAGGATCCCCCGGGCAGATCGGTGCGGCCGATGCTTCGCGCGAACAGCGTGTCGCCGGCAATCAGTAATTTTTCCGCGGGAAAATAAAGGCAGACGCTGCCCTCGGTATGGCCGGGGGTGTGGAGAACGTTCGCCGTCAGATTGCCTGTCCGCAGCGATTCGCCATCTCCAATACTCGCTTCGATTGTGACTTCGCCCGGCGCGGCGACGCCGATCCACGTTGCCTGTACGTCGAGCATCTTCAGCAGCGCGTAGTCATTCTGATTGAGCAGGATTGGCGCGCCAGTCTGCGCGCGCAGCTTCATGGCTCCGCCGACGTGGTCGATGTGGGCGTGGGTTATGACGATCTGCTTCACGTCAAGCTTGTGCTGGCGGATGATGGCAAGAACGTCTTCAATGTTATCGCCAGGATCGATGACCATGGCTTCGCGCGTGGTCTCGTCGCCGATGATAGAGCAGTTACATTGCAGCGGGCCGACGGGCAGGATCTTGTGGATCATTCCCTCATTTTCGCTCAGGCCGAGACAATTCACCACGCTGGCAGTCAGGAAGCGGGGCTCCGACCGACGGACGGGGCAAAGCATCATCACCACACAAGCGCTGGAAACCCGGAGCCCTTACGACGCCGCCGCAACCTGTCCCGTCGTCTGATCCGACCGGAAGCGCAGAAGCGCCGCGATGTTGCCGGCGCGATCCAGTCCGCCGTGATCCTTGAGATAAAACAATTCGATGTTACGGCGGATGGCGATGGGGATGATGGCGTCGCAGACGTCGGTGAGTTCGCGAGTGCGGTGTCCGCAAGCGACGCACGATGCAATTAGGTGGGCGTCGAGGTGTCCGCAGTGAGGGCACTCGACGGCTCGAGCAGAATAGTTCTCGGTGAGGAAGATCGTTTGCACTTCCCCGCCTTCCAGCGCTTGCAGGACGCGTCGGAGGCCGGCGACGCCGCGCCCATTGCCCTTGGCGAACTCCAGCGCCTCGCTGGCTTTCGTGGAGGCCTGTTCAGGGATCCACTGCTTAAGGAGAGCACCGGCGTGATCCCGAATCTCTTCATTCGAGACGCTGGCAACATCAGCTGAGAATCGTCCAATCAGGCGCTGTTTGACGTAGGGGTGAAAGTGGGACTCGAACTCGGGCCAATTGACATCGTGACAACCTACAATGAGCCGTTCCCAGGTGCCTTTCTCGAGATTGGCCCGCAGCCGTTCGGAAACTGCTTTAAAGTGCTGGAGCGCTTCCTCGGCGACGCGGCGTTCCGCATGCCCAGCTTCGTAGCCGTTGTAGCCATAACTGGAAGCACTACGCGGGAGCATGTGGACTATGGCTCCGTTCTCACGCAGGACGTCGAGGCGAAGATCGAAGAAACGGGCGCGCTGACGGTCGACCATGACAACGCAGAGCGCGGGCTGAGCTCCCAGCAAAGCTGCCAGCGGTTTCAACTGAAAGCGAGATTGGAGATAAATGTGCGTGCCTCCAATATGCGGAGGCAATTCAAACTCTCTCCAGAACTTTTTAGCGGAGCAGGCAAAGACTGCCGTTGCGCGAGCATTCCCGCGCAAGTTCGTCGCTAAATCGAGGACCCGATCGAGGTCGGCATGAAGAGATCCGTTTTTGCCGCTGGCGGCGGCATTTTTCAGGGCCTGCTTAATGATGTCTTTGGCGACGATTGCCTCGCGCCGATGGGAACGATCCTGCGGAGGATCGGGTTGAAAGTAAAAACTCAGGGCGCATGCCCCTTTGGTTTCGTCCGCTTGAAAAGCCGCCAGTTCACGGATTTCGTCCCGGGTCATCATCTCCACACTCCTTAATACTGAGATGTTTAGGTTCCAGTTTTGACGAAGCGGTCTTTGTGGAATTCCTTGGCTATAGACGGCGCTCTCCGAACGCAGTCGCGCGCCCGCTGAACGGATTCGCGTACCTCCTCCGGATGCCGGCCGGTGATGGCGGCAATTTCGCTGAGCGAAAAGCCCTCGATACCATAGAGGAGAAAAGCCTCGCGGTCGGTACGGTCGGCGCCGCGGAGCGCAGCTTGCACTAAAGCAATCATTTCGTCGGAGTAGGTGGCCTGTTCAGGAGTGGACACGCGGCGATCGGGGATAGCGCTTTCACGGGTCCAACCCTCATCGGGCTGATGGAATTGCAGCCCGGCCTCGTCGGAGGCCTGCACATTTTGCCGACGGCGGCTGTCTTCGAGATGCAAATGGACGGGAGACTCCAGTTCATGAAGCCGCGCCATCATCTCGCTCATGGCTTGCAGCGCAAGGCGGTATAGCCACGGTTCGAGCGACAGTTTTTCCGGACGGTCGTGATCGCCGAGAGCTCGAGCGATAACTTCGTCGACGACCTCGGGAGTAGAGAGAGCGTCCTCGAGAATCTCCTCGTCGGCGCGGCGAAAGTAGAGTTCGCGGTCTACAAAGCGTTCGAGCCGGGAAAGATTCGCATTCACATAGGAGCCGATGTCATCGGCGGAAATCGTGGGCGGTAGAACCGCTGCCAGTGTCTGCTCGAAAGGCACGCCGGGTTCGGGAGATTCCCGGGGACCTCCGCGCCAGCGCCGCCATTTATGGCTGGAGCGGAGGAGTTCCTTGTGCCTGCCGATCTGCTGGATGAGTTCGTCGAATGCGGCCTTGATGGCCGCGGTCGGGCTGGGAGCTTTCTTCTGGGCCGCCAGTTGTCCCGATGGCAACCGCAGATTTAAGGAGACGAGCGCTCCCTCGCGCGCCGAATTCTGATCGATAACAGCTTTCAGGTGAACCAGTTCGGGCCGGAAGACCTGAAGGCGCTTCTGGATTTTCTCGATCTGGTGGCCGATCTCTTTTTCGATGTCGGGAGTTTTGTGAACCTTGTAACTGACGTGAACGTTCATTTTTCGAGCCTCGGACGCGGGGGGAAGATCCCCGTGAAGCTGCGATCCTAACCAGACGATTGTACACCCGGATCAAGAAGTGAAAACGACGTTTTGTATCGCTCCGGCCCCCCTACCGTCCTGTGTTATTTCACGTAGACGGAATCCTTTGTCAATTCCTTGGGCATCGCGACCGGGAAC
>DATFVD010000671.1:0-2889 GCA_035260505.1 Terriglobales bacterium | reverse complement strand
CCAGCGACAAAGATCAGTGCAAGAAGGGCGGCTGGCGAGTCTTTACGATTCCGCGGAAATTCAAGAACCAAGGTGACTGCGTCAGTTTTGTCAACACTGGCAAGTAGGTGCTGGTAATTTCGGGTTGGGCGGGTTCGCGCCCATTAGTGGTGTCTCGCGCCCGTCTTTCAGTCGCGATCACCCAGTTCGAGTCCGTAAGACCTCGGAAGCATTGGCGTGGGTTTTGTTAGAAGCTCTAAAGGCAGTGCAAGGCCATGACCGTGTTCTATTTTGCCCGCGTTAGCTATGATGCGCTCGACCGATGAGCAGCAGTGGCAAGAATCCGGGTGGAATGGTGCGATTATTTTGCTAGAGGGTACCGCATCTGCGTCGGTTGCTTCCGACGCTGGACTGTGCGCGGTACGACACGCTGCGAGAAATGCAATCGGGCGCACGCGAAATACCAGAGATCGCTCCTGCGCCGGAACTCCTCAATAGCGTTGACGTATGGTGCAGAATCATTCTGGGGCGCTGTCTATGCACCCGCTTGTCCCGGTTTTTGCGGCATTCGGTTTCGACAGTTCGGGGAAAGTGGCGTGACCATGCTCCGGAGCCGAAGCGACGCCGTTGAACAACCGAGAATAAGCCCGCCCGTTTCCTAGAAGTACTTCGGGGCTGGCATCCTCAATGATATGTCCCGCTTCAAGAACGATCACCCTCCGAACGTGAAGCAGCGCGGACATCCGATGCGAAATCACGATCACGGTGCTGCCAGGCAGGATTCTCCGTAGTCTGCCAAGCAACTGTTGTTCGGAATTCGCATCAAGGGAAGAGGTGGCTTCATCCAAAATCAAGACGCGAGGCCGCTGCAGAATTGCTCGCGCGATCCCCAGGCGCTGTCGCTGACCGCCCGATAGACGGGACCCTGCTGGGCCGACCCTATGGTTAAGGCCTCCATCTAAGGTAGCGCCCCAAGCATCGAGGCCGACTTGCCCTACTACCTGGTCGAGTTCCTCGTCCGAGGCTGTCACTTTGCCAAGCCGGAGATTGCTGGCCAGCGTCGTGTCGAACAGGATCGCGTGAGGCGGGGCGTAGCACACGTGCTCCCTGAGGCTTTCGACTTCAATTTTCCGCACGTCCAGACCGGCAATGTAAATCGATCCCGAGTGCGTGTCATAGAGACGTGCTAAGAGCTTCGCCAGTGTGCTTTTACCGGCGCCATTTTCTCCCACGATTGCGACGTGCTCGCCTGCGTCAATATGTAGATGGGGAATCGACAATAGTCCACGATTTCCTGGATATCCGAAGCAAACGTCGGCAAGCTCGATCGTGCATGGGCGATTCTGCGGCAGGCTGATCGCAGTCGGGCAGGTCTTGATCGCGGGCTGCAATGCCAGCACAGTTTGGACTTGGCGGATGCTTGCGAACGTTTTTTGCGCCCGCACATACGTCTCTGCGGCCCCGCTGAGCGGTTCAAAAAGGTTTGCCAAATAGGTGTAGAACGCGACCAGACCGCCGACGGTCAACGAACCCGTGAAGACGCTCCAGCCGCCTAGCCCGATGACTGCCGACATCGCCAGTCCGATGGCTAGGCTCGTGTAAAAGGTGAACGCGACGCCAGTCGTAAAGAGTCTATTGGAGGACCGGACTGTCGTGGCCAGTAGACGGAATGCCGTGCGCTCACTTCGGCGTTCCTGGCGAAGCAGCTGTAGCGCCACAATCGATGAGAGGTGTTCCTGGAGGAAACTGCTCCATGCGATACGGTTGCGCTGAACCGTATTCGACCCGTCTTCCAGCCGGCCGCGAAAATGCTTTCTCGTGAGAAGGAAGCCGGGAATGAGCGGCAAGATTGCCAGAGTCATCCGGGCATTCAGTATCAGCATCGTTCCCAGTGTCAGCATCGTTGCCAGGAGCGTCCGCAAGATCGAAGGCAACAGATCGGAGCCAAAGTATGCGAGTTCGTCGATCGGTTCCTTCAGCGGATACATCGAGACTCCGACTGGCGTGCCCTCGTGATAGTCGGCAGAGAGCGTGTCGAGCTGGCGCAGCAGACACAGCCGCATATTAAGTGCCAGACGTTCCGCCGCGAGCATGGTCAAGTAGCCTCCTAAGCTTGTCAGTACTGCTCTGCCTTGATGACACAGGAAGATCAGGCCCATGGCGCCGATCAGATGTCCTGTTTGCCGGCTTGGCACAATCACATCAATCAGCCACTTCAGGACTAATGGCGCCAGCAGCGCCAGGAAGCTACCAACCGCGATGCAGCAGAAACTGGCCAAATGCCAGCGAAGGAATGGACGAACTTGCCGGTACAGCCAACGAATTTCCGAAGGGATCCACTTGATCATTTCAGGTCCGCGGAGGTTGCAACGACGAGAAACCCTTACGGCGGAAGAAGCCGCAGCTTACTGCGCGGGTCGGCCAGGACTCCACTCTTCCTTTGGTGTGTTCGCAACCCTGACAATGGCGAACGATTCGCCAGCAATCGGTCGGTACGGAGCCCTTAAACTGTCGCGGTTGGCGTTCGCGATTCGGCCACTGCGAAGTTGCTCTTCTAGGATCGGTTCGCATCGCTTTCCCGGTTGGTTCATCCAATTCACCATGAGTAACAAGTTAGCCGTTTCGGCACTGGATCTTGTGGGAATGCGAGCAGGTGAGCCCGCGGGCAGCGCCATCGCTCGTTCGGTGGACGTGGCGCAGCATGCGGAGCGATGGGGATACAAGCGCTACTGGCTGGCGGAACACCATGCAATCTCCGGACTCGCTTGTTCGGCCACGCCTGTGCTGATCGGGCACGTGGCGGGGGCGACGAAGACAATTCGCGTGGGCAGCGGTGGAGTGATGCTGCCGAACCATGCACCGCTGGTTGTGGCCGAACAATTTGGGACGCTCGAGGCGCTGTATCCCAGG
>DATFVD010000670.1:0-8761 GCA_035260505.1 Terriglobales bacterium | reverse complement strand
TCGTGACGATCAGCCCACTTTCTCGACACCGTTCATCAACTATTTTCTGATCGTCCTGAATGTGGTGGTGTTTCTGTGGGAGTTCTCGGTGGAGATGCAAAGCCAACGGGCGCTGAATCTGTTCCTGTCCGCGTTGGGCATCGTGCCTCTACACACGCTGGCCGTGGTGACCGGACAATCGCACGACGGGCTGGCTACAGCTATTCTACCGTTGTTCACCTCGATGTTTCTGCACGCTTCATTCTTACATGTGGCGGGGAATATGCTGTTCCTGTCAATCTTTGGCGACAACATCGAGGACTACCTCGGACACTTCCGGTATCTGGTGTTTTACCTAATGAGCGGAGTGGTGGCCGGCACTACCCATATTCTGCTTAACCAGGCCTCGGGTGTACCCAGTGTGGGCGCGAGCGGCGCGATTGCGGGAGTGATGGGCGCCTACTTCATTCTGTATCCGCGGGCGCGGGTGCTGGTCTGGTTTCCGCCGATATTTCTGTTTCATGTTCCGGCGTGGCTGATGCTCGGCTACTGGTTCCTGGGAAACTTCCTGAGCGGCTTTGCCACTGCGATTGCCGAGACCAGCCAGACCTCGGGCGGGATTGCCTTCTGGGCGCACATAGGAGGCTTCGTCGCGGGCGTGATCATGATTAATGTATTTGGCGAACGGCCGCAGCGATACCGGTATGGGACATGGTAGGGCCGGGTCTCAGGTATCAGGTGTCAGGTGTCAGGAAAGGCAGTCGATGCCTGCGGCTGACAGCTGATCGGGGCAGTTTGCGGATTCTTAGCGGCGCGGTTCGGGCGCGGGGCCGGGAGGCAGAATCTCCGGATCTTTGGAGTTGGAACTGGAGCTGGGAGTGTTGTCCGCCTTCACCTGCTGGCGGGTTACGAACCATACGGCGGCGGTCCAGGTGGGAAAAAGATCGGCGCCTGGAATTAGTTCGGCTGCGAGGGTGGGCAGGAAGGCCCAGTGCCATCCGAGCAATCGAATTAGAACGAAGGCGACAATCAGGTCAAGCAGCGAGTCGGCTGGGGAGACCCCTCCCTCGGCGAAGAATGGGAACGCGGCGATCTGGAGAGCGTCGGCGGCCATGGCTACGGCCCAGGCCATGCGCTGCTCAGGCTCTTTCAGCGAATTGAAGTAGGTCAGGAATGACATCGTCTTTTCTCGGCGGGCTTCGGTCGTTGGTCGCTCGTCGTTAGTCGTTAGCGAACGCTGACTACGCCATACCCTTCTTATTGGATGCTCACGCAAGCGGGCGCGTCAACAAACACCTTCCCTATAGGGTGCCGGTCGAGGGCAGGACTACGATTTTTTCTACGGTCGTGCTTTCGGGCAGTCGCAGGGCATCGACCACGGTACGTGCTACGGTTTCGGCGGACATCATTTTGCGCCTGGGCGCTTTTGGCCAGAGCGTATTCCAGATCGCCGTATCGGTTGCGCCGGGCATTAGGGCGATTACGCGAATGCCCTTCGGCCTCAGCTCTTCGCGTAGTGTGTTGGTAAAACCCAGTGCGCCATGCTTGGACGCATTGTAGGCTGCCGATCCCGGGAAGACGCGTTCGGCGGCAATCGACAGATTGTTCACGACCGTGCCTCCACGCTTCATCACGGCAAGCGCTGCCTGCGTCATGAGAAACAGGCCGTTGAGGTTGGTGTCGATCACTTCCATCCAGGTAGGGTAAGGCAACTCGTCGACGGTACGATTGGGATGTCCGACGCCAGCATTGTTGATCAGGATATCGACGGGCTTGTGCAGTCCGCGGACAAGCGCAAACAAGTAGTCGACCGAGTCGGGGCTGCGGACGTCGCAGGGCTGCGCCAACACCTGGACATTCAATTTTTCCAGCTGCGTGCGCGCCTTGGCCAAGACACGCTCGTCGCGTCCGGTGATGATCAGATCGCATCCTTCGCGCGCCAGGGCGCGAGCGATGGCGAAACCGATGCCACGGTTGGCACCCGTAATGAGAGCCAGGCGGCCCGCAAGTTTTGGCTTGGCCTTTTTCAAGTTGATCTTCCCGCGCATCACTCGGCCTGAGCACCGACTCTTTTCCGGTACGTCATCACACACAAGACTATTCCACCAAGTGTGGCGACCGCATATGAGGCATTGTGTGCCCACCAATCCGCCATGAAAGCGTTGTAAGACCGCTGCGGCAAGATTCCCCGTACCCATGCGGGGGGAGCAATCATACCTCTCCCTGTCAAAACGTAACCGGTCGTCCCGAACAGCAATGCGCTCAGAGCCATCACAGCCAACAAGCGCAGTATTGGGCGCGCAAGTTCCCCGGCGGTGACCTTGCGCCTGTGACCGATCCGGGCTGAGATCGCCAGCACAACGCCGAGGAATGCCCCCAGCCACCAAGTAGCGATCACGCCCCAACCCAACGCTAATAACGTTGGATTACCAGTGGGAAAGACCGGAGGATGAAAAACCGTAAAGTACTCAACACAGATCCGAGCGGTTATCTGATCGTGCAAGATTCCGTAGCAGCTTGCCGCTGCTATCGACAAAAGCACAATCTTTGCGAACTCCATTGGTTTAATTTGAACGTTCAGGCCGGACCCGGCAAGTAGCCGAATCTATACCCCATTGGTTCGCTGGCGGATCAGCGACAGGAATTCGGTTCGTGTTTCTTCTTCCTTGCGGAAGCAGCCTAGCATGGACGACGTTACCGCCGAGGAATGCTGTTTCTCGACACCGCGCATCATCATGCACAGATGCCGCGCCTCGATGACGACGCCGACGCCCTGCGGTTCGATGGTCTTCTGGATCGCCTCCGCGATTTGCGTGGTCAGCCGCTCCTGGATCTGCAAGCGGCGCGAGAAGATTTCGATGAGACGCGGTATTTTGCTCAGGCCGATGACTTTTCCGTTTGGGATATACGCCACGTGGACCTTGCCAAAAAACGGCAAAAGGTGGTGTTCGCACAGGCTGAACATTTCGACGTCTTTCACGATCACCATCTCGTCGTAGTTGACCGTGAAAAGCGCCTTGCGCAAGAGGGCTTCCGGATCGTCCTTGTAGCCTTTGACAAGAAATTGCATGGCCTTGTGCACGCGCGCCGGGGTACGAGAAAGGCCTTCGCGATCGGGATCTTCGCCGAGGCGGACAATCATTTCGCGCACCAGTTCTTCGTAGGTGGCGCTGGTTAGGGTGTTTGGTTCGGTGGTTGTTTTCATAGGTTCTTGGTCGTCGGTAGATGGTCGTTGGTCGCTAGCAAAATTTGTCCGCGAACGACTAGCGACCATCGACTATCGACTTTTCTCTCCCGCGTACTCAAACGAGTTCATCAACGTTTCTTCTATTCTTATCTTCTCTAGATGAGCTTTATCAAATCCTCGCTTCACAATATCGTAGATCGCGATGCATAGGTTTTCCGTAGTCGGAACCTGCTCGGCGAACTCTGACAGCGTGTTCAGATTCTGGTGGTCGTAGCGTTCGAGAATCTGAGTGTGCACGAAGCCGTCCAGATCGACCAGGTTGCAGACCATACCCGTCTGGCCATCGACCGGTCCGCTGACGGTAACTTCGACTGTGTAGTTGTGCCCGTGTCCGTATGGATTATTGCACTTGCCATAGGTCGCACGGTTTTCTTCCTCCGACATTTCGTCGCTGTGCAGGCGGTGGGAGGCGGAAAACATGTATCGCCGGGTCAGGTGCGCCTTCATGCTTCTCCGTAAAAATCTGCAAATAAGTCGGGTGTTTCATAGACACGCACGCGGTGCAACTGTGCGGCGTTGAGTTTCGGTTCCAGGCGCTGCCAGATGGCGATGGCGAGGTTCTCGGTGGTTGGAATCTTCGTGAAGAACTCGGGCACTTCCTTATTCAGGAAGCGATGATCGAGAGCGTCGAGCACTTCCCTGCTCATGACATCCTTCAGTTGCTTCAGGTCGACGACGAATCCCGATTTCGGATCGACTGCGCCCTTCACTGTGACTTCCAGGGTGTAGTTATGCCCGTGCCCATTGGGATTATTGCATTTACCGAAAATGCGCGCGTTCTCTTCGGGCGTAAACGCCGGATTGTGATAGTAGTGCGAGGCGGAAAATTCCGCTTTGCGTGTCAGGTAAACCATAAGGGGCAGTTCTCGGTTCTCAGTTCTCAGTTCTCAGTTTTTGCTGCTCGATTCTTGGGATCGGCTTTTGGGCTTGTATCCCCGCAGGCGTAATTCTAGTTGAACCGCCGACCACGTTGTAGGCGCGGCCCTTCCAACTTACTTGGCCATTCGCGTGGGCTTTCCCGGAGCGCAGCAGCAAATAGGCGAACATCGGCAGACCGCACGCGATTGCGATCAGGTTATTCGCAGTCGAGAAATGCGCGACGCGAATTCGTCGGTAGACCAGACACCAGACGAGGGCGAAGGCGATCCATACAAAATGCTGACTGGCTGCGCCAACCACAGCGACGCCAAGCGTCCCCCAGGCAGCGAGCCACAAAACCGAACTCCGGACGGCCAGTCTTTGGGCGTGTGGAAACAACAGCGCCAGATTCTTCGTCCATCCTTCGCGGAGCTGAGCCCAGTTGCGGTACATGCGCGTGCAGACGGCGTCTCCGCCGTAACGGAAATAGACACGCTTACCTTCATGGCGGAACAACCGGGCTAGCGCGACGTCCTCAAGGATTTCCTTGGCTACGGCGGCGTGACCGCCCGCGTCCTCGTAAGCGGCACGGCGGACAAGAATATACTGGCCGTTCGCAGCGGCGATTCCAGAACCCTGATCACGCACTTTGTGGGGAGGATACTGCGCCGCGAGTTCCGCGAAGACTATGGGCATCACAGCCCGCTCGGCGAAGGTGACGACCACCTGCTCAGGCGAGTACGACAACAAATCTGCTCGCTCCTTTTTGGCTTCGGCCAAAGCGCGAGCCAGCGATCCCGGGAGATGAACGGTGTCCGCGTCGGTGAATAATAACCACTGCGCACGCGCCACTTTTGCGCCGGCAATCACCGCATTGTTCTTCCCTGTCCATGAGTCCGGCAAAGGCTCAGGGGAAATTACTCGCACTCCAGCAAAGCTCTGCGCGAGTTCGCGCGTGCGGTCGGTGGAGCCGTCGTCGACCACGATGATCTCGAAAGCCACGCCGATTTGGGCGGTCAGCGATTGCAGGCAGGCGCCGAGGCTGCTCTCTTCGTTCCGGGCCGGAATGATGATGGACACTTCGGGAATCGGGACTTCTGGGCTCGGAGACTCGGGCGGCGCGGCTGGAAGCGGATGATCCGTCATGAAACGAGACACCAGTTTTTCGCTATTATAGCGGGGTGAGGCAAGTGCATCTTTCCGCGCCTGTAGCTGCGCTACTAACCATTGGATTACTGGCTGCCCTGATCGGATGTTATGGCGGGAATCGTCCCGGGCGCATCGGATCGAATGCTCCAGACTTCACCGTGCAGGATTCCGACCACACAGTCACGCTCAGCCACTTCCGCGGGCAGGTGGTGGTGCTGAATTTCTGGGCGACCTGGTGCCCGCCGTGTGTCGAAGAGACTCCGTCGCTGGTCCGGATGCAGGCGCGTCTCAAGGATAAAGGCGTGGTGGTGCTCGGTGTCAGTATTGATGATGACAACGCGGCGTACCACAAGTTCCTCAAGCAATACAACGTCAACATGGTCACCGTGCGCGACGAAGCGAAGAAGGCGGCTACGCTTTACGGCACGTTTGGGTGGCCGGAAAGCTACGTAATCGATCGCAACGGGGTGATTCGCCGCAAGTTTATCGGCCCGGTGGATTGGACGAGTCCGGAAGTGACAGAATACCTGAGCAGACTGTGAAGCAGGTCTCAGGTCTTAGGTGTCAGGTCTCAGGAGAACCCCTCGCGTGATGAGTCATATGGTGGAGGACCGGCGTCTCGCCCGGCTCTCCACTACAGCTTCACCCTCCGCAGCCTTAGCGAATTCGTAATTACCGATACCGAACTCAGGCTCATTGCGGCCGCGGCCAGGATCGGGCTTAGCAACAGTCCGAATATTGGATAGAGCACTCCCGCGGCAATCGGTACGCCGATCGCGTTATAGACAAACGCGAAGAACAGGTTCTGCCGGATGTTGCGCATGATGGCCTGGCTCAGTTTGCGGGCGCGCAGAATCCCTTCAAGGTCTCCTTTAAGCAGCGTGATGCCGCCACTTTCCATGGCGATGTCGGTTCCGGTGCCCATGGCGATCCCAACGTGCGCTTGCGCCAGTGCGGGCGCGTCGTTGATACCGTCGCCCGCCATGGCGACAATGCGGCCTTCGCTTTGCAGCTTTTTGACGATCTCAGCTTTCTGCGCGGGGAGAACTTCGGCTTGGAAGTCTTCGATTCCGAGGCTCTTTGCAAGCTCCTGGGCAGTGGCCTGGTTGTCGCCGGTTAGCATGACTAGGCGGATTCCCTGGGCTTTCAGCTCGCGTAGTGCCTTCGGGGTGGATGGCTTCAGTGGGTCCGCGACCGCAATGTTCCCCGCATACTTGCCATCTGCCGCCACAAAAATAACAGTGGAACCGGGGATCTGGAGAATTGAGACTGCGGTCTTGTTCTCGAAGGCGCCGACAGCACGCATCAGAACGCTGTTTCCAATGGCAACGGTCTTCCCTTCCACGGTCCCGCGCACGCCTTGGCCGGGCACGGCTTGAAAGTTGGCGGGCTCACTCAGAGTGAGCTTCAGTTCTTTCGCCTTCGAGACCAGCGCAGCGCCCAGCGGATGCTCACTGGCTCGCTCAAGGCTTGCTGCCAGCCGCAAAATCTCGTGGCCTGAGATGCCGGGCAAAATCTCTGTCGTCGAGAAGGCCACCACTTTCGGCTTTCCTTCGGTCAAGGTTCCAGTCTTGTCGAAGACAATCGTATCCACTTTTTCGAGCGTCTCCAGCGCCTCGGCATTTTTGATAAGCACGCCCTCATGGGCGCCGCGTCCGGTGCCGACCATGATCGCCATCGGCGTGGCGAGGCCCAGGGCGCAAGGACACGCGATGATCAGGACGGCCACGGCGTTCACGATGGCATGCGCGAAACGCGGCTCGGGTCCGAAGCCTACCCACACGATGAAAGTCACTACCGCAATTGCAATCACCGCCGGAACAAACCACCCCGCAACTTTATCCGCCAGCCTTTGGATGGGGGCGCGCGTGCGTTGCGCCTGGCTGACCATCTGCACGATTTGCGCCAGCATGGTCTCGCTGCCGACGCGTTCGGCGCGCATCACTAGAGATCCATTGCCGTTCACGGTCGCGCCAATCACGCGCGAGGACGCGGTCTTTTCTATCGGAACGGATTCGCCGGTGATCATGGACTCGTCGACTACGCTCGACCCTTCGAGCACCACGCCGTCCACCGGGATCTTCTCTCCTGGGCGTATGCGCAGCCGATCTCCAGGCTTTACTTCTTCTAGCTGGATGTCTCGCTCCGACCCATCTTCGCTGATCAGGCGCGCCATCTTCGGGCTTAGATCGAGCAGCGCCCGGATCGCGCTCGACGTCTGGCTGCGGGCGCGCAGCTCCAGCACTTGGCCCAGCAATACGAGCGTGACGATCGACGCTGCCGCTTCAAAGTAAACGTCGGGGCGATCGCCCATGCTGCGGAACGACGCGGGGAAGATCTGCGGGAATAGCGTTGCTACAACGCTGTAGACATAAGCGACGCCCGTGCCCATGGCAATCAGCGTGAACATGTTGGTGCTGCGATTGACTACCGAGGCCCATCCGCGCTGGAAGAACGGCCAGCCACCCCAAAGGACGACGGGCGTCGCGAGGATCAGCTCCAACCACGGTAGCCATCCCGCTCGGTACACCGTCAGCCCATTCACGGATGCTTCGCCCATGAATGCATGCGGCGACAACATACTGCCCATGGCAATCGCCAGCAATGGCGCGGTCAGCGCCAGGCTGATCCAGAACCGGCGCGTCATGTCGCGCAGCTCGGGATTATCTTCTTCGACTGTCACTGTGCGTGGCTCGAGCGCCATGCCGCAAATCGGACAATTCCCCGGCTCGGCTCGCACTATTTGGGGATGCATCGGGCAGGTGTACTCGCGCTTGGTCGCGAGCGGTCCCGGCGACTCTGGATCGAGCGCCATTCCGCACTTGGGACAAGGTCCGGGGCCAATCTGCCGCACCTCGGGGCACATCGGACAAACGTAGGCCCGGCTGTCTTTTCCAAATCCGCCGGCCGACGTCGCGTTAAGAACCGCGCTTTGCCTGCCCATCGTTGGCATGACCAAGGCCGGTCCACCCAGAGACACCAGCCCCGATCCCATAGGCTGGGGCGCGGATGCCAGAATCTTCTCGGGATGCGCTTCAAACTTCGTAAGGCAACCGGCAGAGCAGAAGAAATATTCTTTTCCGTTGTGCACCACTTCGAAACGCGCAGTTGCGGTATTCACGGCCATTCCGCAGACGGGATCTTTCGATTTGGCCGGTGGGGGTGCGGCCTGCGGGTTGTCCTGGCGGTTGATGTGGTCCATGGCTTGTCTGCTGGCAGTCTATATCGACTCGGGAGTTACGGTGACTGCATACAACTGCCGAGCTTCGCTCGGCTTGCACCCTTCGACTTCCCCCCTCGGCTTCGCTCGGGGCTTCGGCAACACAAGGCAGGCTCGCGAGGGCAGCCGTCCCTCCACGCGCAGTTCGCGCTTGGCGGAACCCCAACCTTATTGGATACTCAAAGAGTAATCTTCGAATCTTAATTCATTAGGAGAACTGATAATGACCTACCTCGAGATCGTTTACCGCTACCAGACTCCGCCCGGAGAGGCTGAGTTGCGGGCCATTGACAGTGTGCGTGAGGTCT
>DATFVD010000669.1:0-6666 GCA_035260505.1 Terriglobales bacterium | reverse complement strand
CGTTCCGGATCGATGCTGCCGCGCACCCTGACGCCCGCAACCGGCAACCTCGGAGGCGCTTCGAGGTAGTGGAGAATCCTGCCGTCTTCCGCATCCGCGACTTCCGTAACCCGCAGGCGCTCGGCCCCTTCAAGCGTCAGCCATCCAGTGTCGTGGACCTGGCCGCCGCTGGTTGGGTAGAACGCGGTCTCCCGCAGGATCACCGCCGGACGCGATTCGTCAGCCGAGGGCGGCGCGACGCCTTCGACGACAGAATCGAATTCGTGAATTTCAGAATTGTCGTAATAAAGACGTTTGGTCATGATCCCAGGTCCGTTACCAGTGGAGAGCCGGGCGTCCCCGCCCGGTCACCGCAAAACTAAACGGCCGAGGCCCCCACTTCCACCGCCAGCCTCGCGCAACCAGCAAACAAAAAGTCAGGCACCGGCGCTCCACTGCACACGAAAGAGCCCGTTACCGTTGCTTCCTTCCGGACCTGGCGGGGTTGGCGGGAAAACGTCGCGCGGAACCGATGCCTGACTCTATATCCTATCAAGAGTTTGTCGAAAACAGGAAAGCCCCACGCCGTGCCGGTGGAGCAAACTTCGTCGTAGAGACTCGGCTAGCCGCGTCTCGGCGCCACCACCGACCCGGCCCGTTTCAACTATCATCGCCCTATGCCTGAGTCCGATTGCCCCAAATACAAAGAACTCAAAGAGCGTGAGAACCGTGCCCACGCGACCTGGACTTCTTTTCTGTACCGCAATGAAGTGAAGCCGAAGCTTTCGGACAAGGCAAAGCGGAAGCATCAAAAAGAAGAAATGGAAGCCTATCAGCAAGCTCACAAAGCACGCCTGGCTCATGTGAAGACTTGTCTGATCTGTACGTCCAACCTGAAATAACAATTAGTTGACATCGAGAGTTACGATGTAACCATATCCCAATGCGGCCATAGCAATAATTGGTTATAAATTCCTTGAACACCTACATTGTTTTTCGACTTCGTAAGTTGCAGCTAAGTCTAAGCAGCAAAGACCCAAGTTTCGCCCACTAATGCCTCTGTTGCCTAGATTTTGACTTCAACTCCTTTGAAGCCATAACTATTGGTTGTTTTAGCCTATAACTCTATCGAGGTGAGGGTGGGGATACCCGAATTCAGCGCACCACGAGTACTTCCCTGATAGCATCGCGAGCCAGAAAGAACTTGATCGAAGCGAAATCCCGAAACAGATTTTCAATGTGCCGGTTGTTGAACACGCGCTGCAGGCGTGGGGATTGCTTTTCGGACTTGGGACGGCCGGGCAGTGCCAACTTCACCTCTTGTATCTCAAGCATGTCAGTGTCGGTAACATGATAGCGATAGCAGGTCGTGTCCGGTCCTGCGTCACGCGTGTGAAAGAATGCCAGCAGTAATCCGCCAGGCTTCATCACTGACCACAAACGGTCGATGGTCGGCTTCACCAGGCTCTCTTCCATGTAATCCGGCAGATTCCAGCACAGCACTACGTCGAACTGCGCGCTCGCGTATAGCAGATTGTCGTCGAGGAACTTCTTGCTATCCACTACCGAGTTTCCGTCGGCGTCCTGAACGCGCAATGCGGGTTCGAGCGACGATCGCAACAGATCTTCGCTGTAATTCTTGTGCCCCTTGCTGGTGAAAAAGCGGATGTTGTTGGCCGACGTCGAACCCAGATCAAGCACACAAAGCGACTCCTGCGAATTCAGCAGACGGGAAATCTCTCCCATGCCGCTCGAGCGGCGGGTTATCTTCTGCGGGACCGCGGGACCCGCGGTCTGGTTCGAAGAACTCCGAAAGAATTTCATTACGTTGTCAGAAACAGACGCCATTGATATCTGCGCCAGGCCGCGAGCTGCGCGCGCAATTGTTTACGAAGACGCGAGCCCCGCTGCCTTTCCGGCCTCTTTCTGAATATCAACCTTTCCTTTCAGGAAGGCGCCCTCTTCAATGGCAATGCGCTGCGTGGTCACATCCCCGTTCACCACCGCAGCCTTTCGCAATTCCACCCGATCAGAGGCATTCACGGTCCCATCCAACTTACCCTGAATCACCACTGCCTTGGCGGTCACGTCGGCCTTGACGTTGCCGTTCGGCCCGACTGTCAGGCTGTGGTTGCGGAGCTCAATTTTTCCATCGACGCTGCCATCTACGTACAAGTCTTCGGAACCCGACACCTCTCCCTTAATGACGACCGACTTGCCGATGTGGGCAAATTCTCCGCTCTTCGGAGCATCCATGCTTTAGCCTCCATCTCCTCGCGCTCTGTTCGCCGCGAATGAACCGATTGTAAATCATCCGCCCGCTTACAGCTCAGAGCAATGACCCGAAATCATTCTCCCTCATGAGCTTACAGCAGCAGCCGGAAGCGCCGCTTCACCCCGCGGTTTTGCTACCATGTCAAAACGGGGTTAACGTGCTCGATCCAGTGATAGCAGTCGTCAGCTCTAGTTTGCGCAATTCCATCGCCTATTCCATCGCGGGCGTCTGGGTTCTGCTGCTCACCGGGACCGGTTTTGCCGGGCAGCCACCGACAGTTTCGTCGTATCGCGATCCGGCGGAACTGGTGCGCAAAGCCGTGCAGAACGAAATCAAGGCGGCCAGTGACGACAGCGCCCGCTTCCTGTTTCGCGGCACCAAGACCACGTCTCAGGGATCCACCACCAGACTCTATGTCGAGACCAGAGAGGCTACTGCCGGATTGGTGATCGCCTACAACGGTAAAGCTTTGACTCCCGAACAGCGCCGCGCAGAAGAGGCACGCGTCGAACGTTTCATCCAGCATCCCGAAGAATTAAAAAAGAAACGTGAACAGGAACGTACCGACGCCGATCGTACTCTCCGCATCGTGCGCTCGCTTCCCGATGCCTTCCTGTTTGAGTACGCCGGAGAAGAACAGGGCTCGGAAGGCATTGGCCGCGCTGGCGAGCTTCTGGTCAAGCTGAAGTTCCGGCCCAATCCTCACTACCAACCGCCATCCCACGTAGAAGAGGTGTTGACCGGTATGCAGGGTTACGTGCTGATAGATGCCGCCCACTACCGCCTCGCCAGCATCGACGGCACGCTATTCAAGGAAGTCGGCTTCGGCTGGGGAATTCTCGGACACCTTGATCAGGGCGGCCGCTTCACAGTTCAGCAACAGGAGCTCGGCGACAATCTCTGGGAAATTTCGAGTATGAGCGTGAGTTTCACCGGCAAGATCCTGCTGTTCAAGAATCTTTCCATCAGTTCAACGGAGACCTTCACCGGTTTCAAGCGGGTCCCCTCGGACCTGACGTTCGCTCAGGCTGTGGAACTGCTGAAGAAGGAAGAAGCTTCCGTGGACGCCAATGTAGAACAGGGGAATGCCCCGTCTCTACGGGAAAACCGGGTCCCGCTTACTTCCCGGCGCGAAACGTTTCTTCGCGCACGGTGAATTTCCGCACCAGATCCTCGCGCACCTGGTAGCCCGTTCCGGGCGCGTCGCTGACGGCGATCATTCCATCGCTGCGGACTTCCACTTCGGGTTCGATGATGTCCTCTTTCCAATAACGCTTCGATGCCGACACATCTCCCGGCAATCGGAAATTCTCGAGCGTCGACAATGCGATATTGTGCCCGCGTCCCACTCCTGATTCCAGCATCCCGCCGCACCACACCGGAACATTGTGCCGCAGCGCGACATCGTGGATTTTCTTCGCCTCAGTGAAGCCGCCCACGCGACCCACTTTAATATTGATGATCCGGCAAGCCCCCATTTCGAGAGCAAAATCGGCATCTCGCGCATTAAGAATTGATTCATCCAGACAGATCGAGGTCTGGATGGCCTTCTGCAGCCGGGAATGAAGATAGACTTCGTCATTCCACAATGGCTGCTCGATCATGAGCAGGTTGAAGGCATCGAATTTGCGCAGGTGCTCAACCTGATCGAGCGTGTACGCCGAATTCGCATCCACGCTGAGGACAATATCCGCCCATCGAGCGCGGATCTTTTCCAACACATTCAGATCCCATCCCGGCTTCACTTTGATCTTGATCCGCCGGTATCCAGCCGCCAACTCAGTTTCGACCTTCTGCAGAAGTTGTTCCGGCGAGTCCTGTATTCCAATCGAAACGCCGCACGCAATCTCGCGCCGCATTCCTCCCAACAATTTCCAGAGCGGTTGTTGTTTCTGCCGAGCCTCCGCGTCCCACACTGCGTTTTCGAGCGCGGCTTTCGCCATCCGGTGGCCGCGAACTCGGGCAAATCGCGCTGTACAATCCCGGCCGGCATCCAACTCGCTCTGCAACAGCAGCGGTGCCAGGTACCGCTTGATGGTTGGCCACGCGGTTTCAGTCCATTCCGGGCTGTAGAACGGATCTTCCCCGGCGACGCACTCGCCCCATCCGCGCACTCCATCAGCCTCGACACTGACCAACAGGATGCGGCGGCTGTAAACGCGGCCAAAGCTCGTTTCAAAAAAATGGACGAGCGGCATGTGAATTTCACGCAGCGTTACGGATTCTATTTTCATGATTAGCTATAGTTCGTATCAGCGCGTCGCATAAACCGCTACACCCGTAGCGACGGGGCAAGCCGCACGTGACATCAGCAACTCGCGCGCTCTTCTACCGCCGGGCTTCGTCCCAGTCTCCCAGCAGGAACTGCCCATTCCCGCGCCCGTCCCGCTCATACCCGAGCACACTCAGTCCTTCGGCAAACGCGCTTTGGAACCGCTCACGGTTGCTTCCCTGCACCGCCAGCGCCTGCGCGCGTGTCGCCGCATCCGCCTTCCATTCGTAGATCGCTGCCGGCACCTCAATGCGGGCCCGGCATTCGAACTCTGCACGCGGCGCATCCGCCAGCACCGCTTCAACCCGCTTTGATTTCATCCACCACTCCGCCACCAGCCGATCAGTGGGCAAACCTCCCTGTAATGGCGACGATGTAACTCCGTACTGGTTCACGTTGTAGCGTCGCGCGATCGCACCCAGCTTCTCGATGTTCAAATATGCGTTCTTGATCTCCAGCGGATCGAACGTCCACTCCATCAGCTCAAAACCCCGATCCAGCGCCTCTTCACGCTGATAGAGTTTCATCCGCCGGCCCAATCCTCCATTTCGGTATTGCTGGCGGACGGCCAGCATCTGCGAGTGCAGGTAGCAGTACCCATTTCGCATTCCGGGAATCGCGAGCGCGAATCCGACTAGTTCGTTGGCATCGTCCTTTGCCACGAAAGCCCCTATCACCTGGCCGCCAACCTTCGCAGCCACAACGAACATCCGCACCGGAATCAGGTCCGCATCTGCGAACTTCCATACTTCCTTCTGCAACGCGAAGCAGGCCCTCATTTCCTCAAGCGCTTCACACTTGCGGATGGTCACTTCGCCAGTAGCCGTTCCGGAAGGCATGCCGCTAGCCGCTCCGGTCATGCCGACTTCTCCTGCTGCTTCGCCTGTTGCCATAGCGTCTCCAGTTCGTCCATGGACGCCTGATGTGCCGCTCGACCGCTGGCGCGCAGGCGTTCCTCCATCCATTGAAACCGGCGCTTGAATTTGCGATTCGTCTTCCTCAACGCCGACTCCGGATCGAGCGACAGATAGCGCGCAATGTTCACCAGCACAAAGAATAGATCTCCAACCTCATCTTCCAGACGCTCGCGCACTTCCGGCGCAACATTCGGCTTTCCCGACCCGGCAATCCCCGTCCCCGATGGCCACTTGACGGGCGCGGCCTCCAGCTCCTCCCGCAACTCCACTGTCTCTTCTTCGAGTTTGGCAAAGAGTCCTTCAATCTTCGGCCAGTCGAATCCGACGTGCGCCGCACGCGAACTGAGTTTGTAAGCCTCCATCAGCGCAGGCATTTTCGAGGACACACCCGAGAGCACCGATTGCGCGTCATCTGCGTTCTCTGCCTTCTCGTCACCGCGTGTTGCCCGCCGCTTCTCTTTCTCTTGCGCCTTCAGCGACTCCCAGTTGCGCAGTACTTCGGCCGGAGTATCGGCTTTGACTTCACCAAACACATGTGGATGCCGGTCCACCAGCTTGTTAGAGAGTCGGTCCAGCACATCGTCCACCGAGAAGTGGCCTTCCTCGCTCGCCATCTGCGAATAGAACAGCACCTGCAACAGCAGGTCCCCCAATTCCCCAGTCAATTCCGGCCAGTCGCGATTGTCGATTGCTTCGAGGACTTCGTAAGTCTCTTCCAGCGTGTAGGGCTTAATGGTGTCGAAGGTCTGTTCGCGATCCCATGGGCATCCGCCCGGAGCCCGCAACCGCGCCATGATCTGAACCGCTCGCTCGAATCGTTCGCCGGTGGTGGACATGAGCTTCCAATGTAAATGAGCGCTCTGGCTGGGGCAAACTTCGGACCGGAAAATTAATTGAAAACCGAAGGCTATCATCGATTCATAATCGGGATTCAGAATCGCGTAAGATGGAGCGCTTCCGTTTGTCAATCAACCGATAGGAGAATTGCATGGCAAGACGCGAATTTCTCACCCGACTATCCCAGATTGCTGCCCTTCCATTTCTTGCTGCAGGAGCGATGATGGCGCAGGCCCAACCCTCCAGGAAACCGCTGAAGATCATGATGAAAAGCGCCTGGGGGTCCGACGATCCCACCAAGGCCGCGTTCCCGTTTTCTCATGGACTGGCCCTTTCGGAGGCGGGACACGATGTGCAGATCTACTTGCTGGGCGAAGCCGTATCGC
>DATFVD010000668.1:0-5733 GCA_035260505.1 Terriglobales bacterium | reverse complement strand
GTTCACTTTCACCGGATAATATTCTCGCCGTGACGGAGTCAGACTGGCCGGAAACGTTTCTCCAGGTTTCAAGTGGATGACGCTTGCGTCCTCGAAGTCAGCGGCCGCCGGATAGTAAACCGGGGGATAACCATATAATTGCCCTCGCGGGTCAAACGTCAGCTGATCCCGATCCAGTAATTCGTTCGTGAACAACTTGTAGTCGCCTTTGCGCAGGTTCGCAAAACGGAACTCTCCATTTGCCCGTATCTGCGTTGTGCCCGCGAAAACCCAATGCGGGCGGCCGTCCTGCACTTCGCGCCGGTAGATTTCCACTTGAATCCTGTCCGTCCCGTCATTTGTCGGCAAGTTGACGTGGCCGATGATGAGCGCTTCGGGCATCAAGGGGATGATGATTTCCGAAGACGCCCCCAACTCCACTTGCGCCCCTGGCTCCCCATTTTCGAGCGGCAAATACCCGGGCTTTCGCGCCATGAAGAACGCGGAAAAATACGCTGTCCCTCCTTGCTGTACGGCGCCAAAGGAAGAGAAAACGGATCCAGAGACCGGCCCGGGTGGCCGTGTCTGCTCGCTTTCGTGCAGCGGTACCTTGAGCTCAAAATGCCCCTGATCGTCCGTCATCTTTGCGAATCGATTGTCCGTCGAATACACCAATGCGCGGCCAATCGCTGCGTGTGTCACGTTGTTGACCACCGTTCCGCGAATCGTGTAGCTATCTTGCTTCTCGGATTTTCTTCCCTGTGCGGATGTCCTGAAGTTTTCTGCAGAGCAAAGGCAGAGCGCCACGGCACAAGGAATTATCTTGGTTAAGCTTAGTTCGCCGGCTCTTTTGGCCAGCCTCCAAAGGTTCACGCGGTCCCCCTGTCGGATCACCTGTATGTGTTACGCATTATGCCACGTCCCGCAACCGGAACGGGAGCCCCGGGCCGCGCTTTCTCTCTGCTCGTCGCAGAAGCGCCTCTTTTTGTCATGCAAAATTCCTTGAACCACTCTACGGCTCGCCAATACCGCTTCGAGTGGTAGTCTGGGAGCGAGATGGTCTTTCGACCTATGGCGACGCTCCGCGATGCTACCCAGCACGATTCCGCAGCTATTGCGCGATTACACGCGGATAGCTGGCGTTCGGCGTACCGCGGAATCTTGTCCGATGAGTATCTCGATAACCGCGCTCACTCCGAACGTGCCGCACTGTGGCAAGCACGGTTTTCGGAAAAAGCGAACAAGCCGTTTTTCGCAATCCTTGCGGAGATCGATGGGCAGTTGGCAGGGTTTGCCTGCGTTTTCCTAAACGAGGATCCGATCTTCGGCTCGTTCCTGGACAATCTCCATGTCACTCCCGAGCGCACCGGGCAGGGAATTGGCAGGCTACTCCTCAACGATGCGGCCCGCCGGCTTCTCGCGGATGTCGCAGGTCGTGGCCTGTACCTTTGGGTGATCGAGCAGAACACCAGGGCACGCCAGTTTTATTCGAGGGCTGGCGCGAATGAGGTGGAAACGGCACTACTGCCGATGCCTGACGGCGGGCGGCACACAGAGGTACGTTGTTATTGGCCCGATCCTGCCCGACTCCTGCTCTAGCGCCGCCAAATCGAGCCAATACTCCCTTAGCTCCAATATCCGTAAAAAACCTGATGGCTTTTTCAGGGGACTTATGGCAGAGTCCCGGGCGATTTCGGTTGCCCAGAAGAACCAAAAAATTAACGGAATTCCCGCAGAGTGTTCATGGTGCCGGACGGTTCGTGTGGTGCCATCTAGCGCAGTTCTGCGGGCTAGTGCCTGACCTCAAAGCTCTGAATCGTCACAAGGAGAGTGACTATGAAGAATGCCTGGCGGGTGGCTGTCGCAATGTGTTTCGTCTGCTTTACAATCTCGGAATTCAGCTTCGCGCAATCCGATCTCGGCACCATTTCCGGTTTCGTCAAAGATCCTTCTGGGGCAACGATTGCCAATGCAAAAGTCACCATTCGAAACAATCGCGGCGTTGAGCGCGAGGCTACGTCTAACGACTCGGGCTACTACGCGATCACCAATGTCCCTCCCGGTTTCTACTCCATCGTTGCCGAAGCTCCGGGTTTCCGGCGATACGAATCGAAAGACAACAAACTGGATCCCAGCGCGAATCTCGCCGTCGATTTCGCGCTCACGGTGGGCTCCGCCAGCGAAACCGTCGAGGTTTCCGCGTCGGCCGTGGAGTTGCAAACCGAATCGGCCTCTGTCCAAGAGGTTGTTACCCGCGAGCAGATCGATTCCCTCGAAATCAACGGACGCAACCCTATTTTCATGGCCAACCTGGTTCCCGGCACTCGCGGCGGCACCCTTGCCAACCTTAGTTTCAATTTCAGCCAGGGGCCATCGAATATTAACGGTGCGCGTACGCCTGAGAGTCTGATCACTTACGACGGCGCCCCCGCCGTTCGCACACGCTCCAACGGCACGAGCATCGGCGCAGCCGACGTGGACTCCACGCAGGAAATTCAGATCCTCACCGCGGATTACGCTCCTGAATACGGCCGGTCGTCCGGAGGCCAGATCCGCATCACCTCCAAGAGCGGATCGCAGGAATTTCACGGCGCTGCCTACGAATACGTTCGCAATACGATCTTCAATGCCAACACCTGGCAGCGCAATACTGTCCCGGCAACCACCGGCATCACCGCCCCCGTGCACTATAACCAGTTTGGATACAACATTGGCGGTCCCTTATTCATCCCCAACCATTTCAACACGGACAAGAGCAAGGTTTTTTGGTATTGGGGTGAGGAATGGGTGAGGTACATCTTCACGGATACGAACAGCACGACGACGGTTCCGACGCTCAAAATGCGCACGGGCGACTTTAGCGAGCTGCTCGATGCCAACAATCCTTACGTCAGTAGAAAGAACAGCTTGGGCAACAAGGTCCCTGTCTACATAACCGATCCGCAGTCGGCCTTGGCCGCGCAGTGCGGCAAAGAAATCCCATCTGGCAGTGGCATTATCAGCCAAAATGGATGTTTTCCCGGCAACATCATTCCGCCAAACCGGGTTAGCCCGAACGGACTGGGGATCCTGAAGGCCTATCCCGCGCCGAATCTGACGACGCTGATCAACGGCAACCAAAACTGGTTTTTCCAAGCGTCGCATCCGCAGTACCAGCGCAAGGACACTGTGGCGGTCGACATAAACCTCACCGAAAAGCAGCGGCTCCGGCTCCGCCGCGTGTACTTCAGTTTTTGGGAATACCAGCCCCTGGACGGCGGCACCAACGAAACGCCGAAGTTCTTCGACCGCCCCAACCAAACCAACTCCATCGACTACGTGTGGACAATCAGCCCCACTAAAGTGAATGAGGTTTTGTTGACCGCCAGCAAGGACAATGTCCACATCCCGGTCGATCCGCCGCATTTTCTGGACCGCACCACGGTGGGCCTCAGCTATTCCTATATATTCCCGCAAGGGAAGCTGATTCCCACCCGCATCCCAACCGTTAATATGGACCATATGTCTGGCTTGAGCGGTGGGCCGTATCCCTCGCATTCCGCTGGCCCCATCATCGACTTTTCCGACAGTTTCACCTGGATTAAGGGAAATCACACCCTGAAGTTCGGTGGCCTGTATGAGTATGACGGTGAGAACGACAACGATGAAATTAACGTGCAAGCCTGCAGCACGTGCACAAACAACCAAAACGGCCAATTTACCTTCGGCGATAGTCGAGCAGGCGGAACCGGACTCGCCGCCGCCAATGCGGCTCTAGGATTGTTCGATAGATACTCGGAAATCGGCCATCGCGCGTATACGGTGTTCCGCGGAAGCATGTGGGAGGGTTTCGCGCAGGACTCCTGGAAGGCCAGGCAGAACCTCACTATCACCTTTGGCGCCCGTTACTCGGTCATTGTTCCCTACCATGCCATCTGGAATAACATGATCGTTTTCGATCCCACCGCCTATGATCCAAGTAAAGCGGTGACCGTGGACCCGACGACCGGTCTCATCACCGGCACACCTACGATCGCTCAGCTTTACAATGGAATGGTTATTCCGGGGAGCGGATTCCCGTCTTCTGCCATTGGCCGCGTTCCCGAGGCCAGCTCGAATCTTTATAACGGCCTGTTCCGCAACGTTCCCAATCGGTTCTCCGACATACAGTGGGGCGACATCCAGCCGCGCCTGGGCATTGCCTACCAGTTCAACCGGAAGACCGTGTTTCGCGCAGGCGCGGGCCGCTACTTTACCCGCCTGGGTGTGAGCGATTCGGTCTTCCTTGGAGGAAATCCGCCTTTTCAGCCCAACGCCAGTGTGACAAACAATTCAATAGACAACCTTGGACCAAGCATAGCAGCGAGCATTCCGTTAGTGGTGACGACGCAAAGCAAGGCCTTCAAGAACCCCGAAGCCTGGGCCTGGAACTTCACCTTCGAGCGCGAGATGTTCTGGCATACGCTCTTGAGCGTTGGATATGTGGCCCGTCGCGGTGTGCACCTGCAACGGGAGGCCGACATCAACCAGCCGACTACAGCCGTTGCTGCGGCACACCCGTGCCTTGTAGCGAAGCCTCCTTGTAGCATCGACGCCTTCAGGCCGTATCAGGGTTTTGGCTCCATTCGGGAAACGGATAACATCGCCAATTCCATATACAATTCGCTCCAGATTGCTTGGAATCGCCGGTTCTCGAGTGGACTCTTCTTCGGCGTGGCATATACGCTCTCGAAGAGCATGGATAACGGCTCCAACCAGCGCGACGTCGTTCCCGACACGTACGATATAAGTATGTTGTGGGGCCCTTCCGAATTCGACGCCCGCCATATCGTAGCCATCAACTACCTCTACCCGCTTCCGTTCTACCGCAGGCAATCGGGTTTCGTCGGCAGGCTGCTTGGCGGATGGCAAATTAGCGGCATCACGCAGTTCCAAACCGGCTTGCCGTGCAGCGTTACAGGCCCTAGCAACACTGACTACACTGGTGGTGTCGGTGTGGACTCCAATTGGGGTTGCGGTCAGAACGGCCAATTTTGGGTCGTCAACGGCGATCCCAAGATCATCGGTACGTTTGGCCCCAATGGGCAGTGGTTCGCGACAAACAATCCTGACGGAACACCAATCTTTACCCAACCCCCCAAGGGTACGTTCAACACGCAACGCGTTCGCAACATCATCTACCAACCCGGATTCCAGAACTGGAACCTCGGCTTGTTCAAGGCCATTCCGGTCAACGAACGGTTCCGCTTCCAATTCCGCGCCGAAGCCTTCAACGTTTGGAACCACCCCAACTGGTGCGGCAGCAGCGGTTGCAGTGGGACAACCAACATAGGTCTTAACCCGACCAGCAGTTCCTTCGGCAAAGTACTCACCAAGGGAAGCGAGCGGAATTTGCAACTCTCTCTTCGCCTCGAGTTCTAGAGTTACATCGGCAACTCAGTTGTGCTGATGTTGACGCTGATGCTGGCGCTTGGCGCGACTTCGCACGTCTAGTCTCGCCCCTGCTGCTACAATTCTACCAGGGGCAATCCCGACCGATTTATGTTCGCCATCCGCCTTATAGGCGTCCTCGCGCTTGTCGCGCTCAACGGTTTTTTTGCCGCGGCTGAATTCTCCCTGGTCGCTGTGCGGCTGTCGCGCGTGCGCCAACTCGCCCGCAAAGGTGATGTCCGCGCCCGCGTCGTCGAGGGCCTGCTCGGGGATCTGCACCGCGTCGTTTCCGCCGTGCAACTCGGCATCACGCTGACCAGCCTCGCTCTCGGCGCCCTCGGCGAA
>DATFVD010000667.1:0-6845 GCA_035260505.1 Terriglobales bacterium | reverse complement strand
CCAGGCGATGACTTGCTCGCCATCAAGTTGTTCCTGCTCGGAATATTCGCGATCCGTGGGTGTGCCCTCGCTGGCTCCGAAGCCGCGAATATCGACGCGGACGCTCACGTATCCGCGGGCGGCGAACCAGGTGTGGATCGGATAGTCGCGGGCGGCCGTGGCATCGTCTTTGCGATAGGGGAGGTATTCGAGGAGCGCAGGGAATTTTTCGCCGGGCTTGGCGTTGTCGGGCATGTAGAGAGTTGCGGAGAGCCGGACGCCGTCGGCCATCGGAATCGACTGCTGGACCTTGTGGACGGTGTAGAGCGCAGATGACGGGAGCGCGCCGAGACCGGCGGAAAGCGCAAGGATCGTCGGGATAGCCAATGCCAGTATGGGGACGGGCGCCCTCGCCCGTCCATGCCAAGCGAAGCTCGGCAGCTGCGTGCGGTCACACCAACTCTGGACTCGCATTAGATAAGAACTTAACAACATGGGACGGGCAAATCATAACAGGCACTCGTGCCTTAGGGTAAGGCTGCTTTAACCTGCCTTGACAGCGTATAGCTATCTTCCTATCGTTGCTAACCGGCATGAACATTGTTAAGGCTACGAAGCAGTATGAGGATTGGCTGCGGCTGCGCCTCCGAATCGTTGAGCCCGATTTGCAATTCAAGCACGAGCAGATGGCGGTGGCCCTCTTTCCCTTCTTTCGCGCGACTTTCTATCGCTGGTTGCAAGTGTGGCCAGAGGAGTGTGAGGAATTGGGTCGAGTGCCGCATATTTTGTCGGTGGGCGATCTGCACGTAGAGAACTTTGGCACCTGGCGAGATACAGATGGGCGGCTGATTTGGGGGGTAAATGATTTTGATGAAGCGTGTGTATATCCCTACACGATGGATCTGGTGCGGCTGGCGACAAGTACATTGCTGGCAATACGCGAGAATCGTCTGACGATGAAGCCGAAAGAATCGGCGGCGGCGATTTTGGCGGGATACCAGAGTGCCATGGAGGAGGGCGGGCGTCCGTTTGTTTTGGAGGAGAGCCACGAATGGTTGCGTGCGATTGCCGAGAGCAAGCTGCGGGATCCGGTAGTGTTCTGGCAAAAAATGGATCGTCTTCCCACGGTGAGGGGAGAAATCCCCGAAAGCGCGAAAGAGGCGATTGAACATCTGCTGCCGGAGCGCGGCATGCGATACCGGCTGGCTCGGCGGAGGGCCGGTCTGGGAAGCCTCGGTCGGGTACGGCTGGTCGCGATCGCAGACTGGAATGGTGGCCGCGTGGCGCGGGAAGCGAAGGCATTGACGGCATCAGCCTTGCAGTGGCTGAATCCCAAGAGAGCCCCGGCCGAGATTCTGTATGCAGCAATCTTGAGGCGGGCCGCGCGCTGTCCCGATCCGTATGTGCAGATGCGGGGACATTGGATCGTGCGCCGCTTGTCACCGCACTGTTCGCGCATCGAATTAGATGCCCTTCGAACCAGCCGCGGGGAACTGCGGCTGCTGGAGGCGATGGGAAAAGAGACGGCGAATATACATGTGGGAACGGAAGAAAAGCGGCGGGCAATCCTGAAGGACTTGCGCAGGCGAAAAGGGAACTGGCTGCTGAGCGCCGCGCAGGCCATGGCCGACGCGATAGAGAAAGACTGGCGAGTATGGAGGGAGCGCTGGCAGAGCTAGACTCTGCCAGCGCTTTATTGGAGTGAGAGTCGGTGAGAGGACTCGGGTCGATCGAAGAGCTGGACTTCCAGCGCGTGGGGTTTATTTTCGGCGCCGACGGTAATAAGAGCGTCGAGAATGCTTTCCAGGGCCTCGGGGGATCCCGACCAGACCCGGGAAAAGGACTCGCGATGAACTGCCAGTTCGCCGACCAGGTGGCCAACCGACTGGGGGCCGAGATCGACATCGGTCAGAGTCGGATCGCTGCCGATAGGCAGCGGAGGGTTGTAGGTCGGGGGGAGGCGGAGGCTGGCCTGATTCAGCCAATGGGCGATCAGTGTTTTGAGATGCTGCCTGCAGCAGACGCTCTTCATGTCTTTCTGCGAGGCGAGCGAGGCATGCCAGGAAAGAATCTTGAGACGGTCGAGCCAGCGGTTTTCGACCACCAGGAACCATCCTGTGCGGCGAAAAGTATCGAGGCTGCAAACGGAGCAAGGCGAGCGTTTTGTGATCAGTTTATCCATCAGTCCTTTTGACTCTCGGTCAGGCGTTGACCGTGGCACGTGTCAGGAAGCGCAGATTCGCGCGCTCGCTGAGTGGGACGGTTAGCATCCCGTGGGTAGGGTCAAAACGGAGCGTGAAGTGAGAGGAGCAGGCGTCGCATAGCCAGAAATGTTCCCGTCGGCGGAGCCTTCGCCGGTTGCCGTCGAAAGCGGCACTCAAGTCAGAAGCGAACGTTTCGGCCAGGAAGAGCTTGCCCTCCCGCAGCGACCGGAAGGGGACTGTGCAGGCTGGGTTTGCACATTTATGAAGCATGACTGTGTCCAATCTTCTCATCTGCGGAAGCTTGGCCAGAGAGATTCCTCCCACATTGCACGCCGGAGGCCGAAAAACATTAGAAGTAGTTTACCTTTGGTTCCAGTGGTTTACAGGGCGAAGGAAAGGTCTCGATCACGCCTCCGCTGAGTGCTGCTGACGAAGAGGAGTCACGGCCGACGAAAGACCGTCACCGATTGGCAACGCTGTCCGTGCCTTTGTTTAAAAAGATCAACTTGAGTGCGAGCTCTATGAACTCTCGCATAATTCTCACATCCATCAAACCCGAATGACCATTCAGGAGCCAGCAAACCCGCCCGCGGCCCGTGGTGCACGTGAGATTCGTGCCAGGCATGCCTTCAGCCATGCCACGAGCGCATCGGCATCAATGCCGCCTTCAGGCGCTTCTTTTCCACATTCGAGTTTCGCCACGGACGACTACCTCACAATCCACGTAGACGCGGCAACCAGAACTCCGGCAGCCGCCATCAACAGGCCGAGATGCCAGAATATCCGGCGACCCGAGAGCAGCGTGATCGACGTCACCACCAGGGCGATCTCGAGGAAGACTTCTCCCAAATCGAAACGGTCGGCTTTGCGGCGGGTAAGTTTGGTTTCGTCTTCCGTAGCGTGAGCTTCTTTTTCAAGTTCCTTCTGCTCCTCTTTGTAACGGTCCGCTTCGGCGCGGTATTTCTCCTGCAGTTTCGTCGTGGCCTGCGCATCTTTGGCGGCCACCATGCTAGTCAGGTCGGCGAACATTTCGTCATTGTGACGGCGGATATTCTTGGCCTGGTAGAAGGCCCACTGGTCGGTCACCTTATTCTGCAAAATGATCTCTTCGGTATGGGTGCGATGTCCAAGCAATGAGACCGTAGCCACCAGCACCGCAAGAACCGCCATAGTCAGACTCACCGGCGCGAGATCGGGATGCTCCCGGCCGTGTTCGGCGTGCTCCTGCAATTCGGTAAGTTCTTCGGACATGTTATCGGCTCCTGGAGAGTTCTCAGTTCTTCGTTCTCGGCGTCGCCGTTGCCTTTTCTGAGAACTGAGAGCCGAGAACTGAGAACCCTATGGGTTATGAGGATAAACCAACTTGCCTATTCTCCCATCACCTTAATGATCACTCTCTTATCCCGCTCGCCGTCGAATTCGGCGTAGAAAATCTGCTGCCACGGACCAAAATCAAGTTTCCCGCTGGTGACCGGGACGATGACCTCGTGGTGAATGATCAGTGATTTGAGGTGCGCGTCTCCGTTGTCTTCGCCGGTCTGGTGATGCTGGTAGTTCTGCCGGAAGGGCGCCAGCGTTTCCAGCCATTGATCGATGTCTTTGATGAGTCCGCTCTCGTTGTCGTTAACGTAGACTCCGGCAGTGATGTGCATGGCGGAGACGAGGATCATACCGTCTTTGATTCCCGACTTCTTTAGAGCGCTTTCTACCTGCGGCGTCAGGTGGACGTAGGCTCGCTTTGTTTTTGTGTGCAAAGTCAGATATTCGGTGTGGAATTTCATGCTTCCACATTTATCACGAGGAGGATTGGCATGGAGGAAAAGTTTCCGCCCCTCCCAAACGGCATGCGATGGAAGCCACTTCTTGACAAGCGAACCTTTTAACAAAATCTGCGAGGCCGTATGTCGGCCTCGCATTGTTCGGAATTAAATGTTCGGAATCAGTAGACGGTAATGCTCCCGTCCAGCAGATTGCCGCTGTTGTTGTAGCCGTCGCTGAGGGTAATGCCGAAAAGCCCCGGAGCCGCCAGCGAACTGTCCGCAGCGACAATGGTGAATGCTACTGGCGAGCCGTTGTCAGTCCCGGATCCGGTCAGGGTCACGGTGTGCGCAACTGCGTCAAAGGTGGCTGCAGTGACCTGCGTGGATTGAAAATTGACGCCTGAGCCGGAATCGCTGAACGACGCGCTTCCAGTTGGCTGCTTGGAATCGTCATAATTGAAGCTGAACGGGGCCTGGCCGGCTTTCTTGCCGCTTATGTGGCCGCTACCGCCAGCTTCGTGGGAGGTGCCGGCACACTTGCCTGTAATGGCGATGCCCCCGGCCGCCGTCTTTTCCCGCGTGAAGTAACTGACAGACGGACCCGCATGGTTGTCCGCATAGGCGATGTTGACGAGATGCTTCGGGTCAATCCCAATCTGGAAGAAGTCGGCGAGACTGCGGTCGGAACTGCCCAACAGGCCTCCGGTTGAGATCTGGCCGGTGTGGTTGGAGTGGTCGGTGGCTTGGGTGAACGTGAAAGCCGGCGAGATCGCATGACCATTGACGCTCTCCGCAACGAACACGTTCCAGTGTGTGTTGGTGGCCGAGACCGTGTTGGAATTGCCGGCTTGATCGGCGCCATACCACGCAACGGCCACATGGCCGTTGGCATCGGCTGCGATCCAGGGGAAGACGTTCGACTTTCCGGCTTGGGACGTGTTCCGAGTTACTTTGATGGCCGGAGACCAGCGCGTCCCGTGATTGTTCGAGAACGAGTAATAGACGTCAGTGTTATCCGACCACGTGGCATACACGTACCCGAAGTTATCCACCGCGAGCGCGGGGAACAGGTTGCCAAGACCGGCCCCTGAAGGACACGTGGAACCCGCACCACAACTGAAAATCTTATGGTCAGTGAACGTCAGGGTGGGATTGGTGAGACTAACGCCCGTGGCCACGCCCACGTAGGCAGCATTCATAAAGAGGCTGCTGTTCTGTGAATTGTCCATGGGATTGTCGGGGCCCACAAAGATTTGGTACAGATTGCCGTGGCTTGAACAACTGCTGTTGTCGACCTTGATTTGCCCCGCGATGTTGCCAGTGGGAGGGCCGACGCTCGGCATTGTCGCAGCATCAACTGCCGCTCCCAGGGCGCCGCTATAGGTCTCGCCTCCATCGCTTGAGCGTTGCACGAAGATCTGGGACGTGGTGCCAAAATCGTGGTACTCCATGTAGACGTGTGAAGCATCGTTGAGCCCATCGAGCCACATGCGATCGTCGAAGGGAACCGCGGCGGTGGTCGGATTCGGAGTACTGAACACGTCCGCACGGTTGGTGGAGTGGCTGCCTGTAATTTCCGCTGCGGGGAGGCTGACCACAGCTACATTGGGAGTGTTCGAGTTCGAGGGGTCGGGACTGTTCACTGCGACGTCGCCATCGCCTCCGCCCGGCGCGAACCCGCTCGCACTGCAAAACGGGGTTACGAACATGCCGCAATCGGGCTGACCCTCGTACTTGAACGGCAGCGTTCCGTCAGCATTCGGCCCGGCGTCCGCAGTCTTATACCAGCGCCACATGTCAAGACCGCCGGGGACTCCGCGGATGGACTCGACGTAGATAGTGCCCTGCGAGTCCACCGTCATGCTGGGCTCGACGGCCTGTCCTGCTCCCGCGGGCAGACAGAGACTCTCATTGGGGGTGTACTTCGCGGTCCCTGGGCCAACATATGCCGTGACAGCCTGACCGTTCGGGCAGTTGTGCTGACCGGTCGGGTTGGGAGGTGGAGTAGCCTTAGCCACATTGATTCGAACCGGGTAGTTGGAAACTCCGGTTGTCACGTTGAATCCGGAGGCGTTCCTCAAAAAGTCCCCGTTGGCCGTGGATATAACAAATACCGGGATCGCCGATGGGGCGGTGACTGCACTGTCACGTATGAGGAGGAGAGCGATGCCTCCGGCGGCCTGACAGTTCGTGGCGATTTGGGCGAATAGCGTAGTCCCGGTAAGGTCGCGGGTATCGGCCAGGCAGATTCGCCCGCTGGTTGTGGCCGGAAAGTCGGTAAGCGTAGCCCCGCCATGGGGGACGAAAACGAAGTTCGCGGTCATCGCCGCGCTAATATCCGAGCCCGCGTTGGAGGTCGTGGACCAAACCGCCGGTATACAGTTTGGGTTCACGGCGCAGCCGGCGGTGTTCGTGGGCTGTGGTCCGCCAATCACATCGACGGTGTTCTGAGCGGCGAGAGGGGCCACGCCAAGCAGCAATATGGCTCCCCAGAAGGACAACAGCGGCAGCTTTTTCATCGTTTCTCCTTATGCTCTGACTACGCCAAAGTGGATGTGGAATAGGTTCAACACAATTCGTTCCCAGGGGTTGCAATAAGCCAATTTGCGTATGAAGCGATAAGAAAGCCAGTTTCGCGGAACCGATCACAGTCCACCTGCGACCAGCGTATTGTTGGCCGCTGCAAAGATGCTGGCAGTAGTACTAGGGTTGTCTGGGAACTGGAATTTTTCGCCGGATGAGCCCACTGCGGGTGCAAATCTTAGCGATGAGTATCACTTGCGGGCTGGTTGTGCCGGCGAGATCAAAAGCTTCGGCCAACCTAAGTTTTTGGGTTATCCCGTTCGACTCGAAAGTTGCTTCGGCTACCGGCGGCTGCCGAGCTTTGCTCGGCTCGGACGGG
>DATFVD010000666.1:0-3334 GCA_035260505.1 Terriglobales bacterium | reverse complement strand
ACAACTCCGACGACAAGGGCGATCGCGACGAAGATGGTGACAATGACCTCGTTGACCGACTTCGAAATGAAGATAGTTGGGTCGTAGACGATGGTGTAGGCAACACCCTGGGGAAAGTCCTGCGCCAGCTCCCGCATAGTGGAGACCACTTCGCGATCTACGGCGAGAGAATTGGCGCCTGGTTCAGCGTAAATGAGCAGCGAGGAAGCATCATCGCGATCCACGAAGGCGGTGTTCCCATAATCGACCGCACCGATCTCGGCGCGTCCTACGTCCCGGACGCGCGTGACACGTCCCTGGCTGTCGGACTTCAGAACGATGTTGCCGAATTCTTCAGGTGTAGCCAGCCGGCCGCGTGCTTCGACATTAATCTGATAGGCTCGGTCGCCGGGAACAGGAGGCCGGTTAAGGACGCCGGCCGAAACTTGCAGATTTTGCGCACGCAATACGGCCAAGACGTCCGCAGCGCTGAGGTTGTGAGTCGCAACCTTGTCCGGATCGAGCCAGACGCGCATGGCATATTCGCGGCCGCCCTGGAACTGCACGTCACCCACGCCCTGAAGGCGCGCGAGCGCATCCTTCACATGAAGGGTCAGATAGTTGGACAGATACAGTGTGTCTCGTGACTTGTCCGGTGAATAGAGGTGAATCGCGAGAAGGATACTTGGGGTCGCCTTTCTTACCTGCACGCCAAGACGCTGGACGTCATCAGGTAATCTCGGAAGCGCGTCCTGCACCCGATTTTGGGTTAGCATCTGAGAGACGTTCAGGTCGGTTCCGATACGGAACGTCACCGTTATCGTGAGGTTTCCGTCACCAGTCGACTGGCTGTTCATGTAGAGCATGTTTTCGACGCCGTTGATCTGCTGCTCAAGCGGGGTCGCGACCGTTCGGGCGATAGTTTCCGCGGATGCGCCAGGATAACTGGTGGTGATCTGCACAGTCGGCGGCACGACTTCGGGATACTGCGCGACCGGGAGCACTGCGAGGGCGCCGAGACCGAGCAGAGTCACAAAGGTGCTCAGAACGACCGCAAAGCGGGGGCGATCAATAAAAAAATGGGTTAGGCGCATTTTACGGTGTTTTTCTTAAGTCCTGGCCGACGGCAGCGTAGCGGAGGTCGCCGTCCTTGCTGCTGACCTTCGATCCAGGGGATGCGTAAGGAAGGCCTTCTATGATCACTCGGTCGTTGGCGTTGAGACCGGAGCGAATGACCCTGAGTCCGCCGTGCGCGTCACCGGTCTCAACGGTCTTTGGGACGACCGCCCCATCTGGTGCGACAGTTAGAACAAGGTGGCGGTTTTGGTCGGGCAACACGGCCGCATCGGGGACCAAGATCGTCATGGCCGGCGCTCCCAGGGCTAGCTGAATGCGGGCGAAGCTGCCTGGGGTCAGGAACAGGTCGCCATTGGGAACCGTTGCTCGGGCGTGGATTGTCCCGCTCGATCGTTCCAGTGCGTTATCCACGAAATCCAACGTGCCTTTCCGGTTGAAGTCTGCTTCATCGCTCAGCGCAATCTCGATCTTGTCGGCGAGGACGCCCTTCTGCTTTGCTCGCTCTCGCGAGAAGGCCAGGTAGTCGGACTCGCTCATGTCGAAATCCAGATAGATTGGGTCGAGCGACACCATTGTCGCGAGCAAGGTCGTTGGGCTGCTAGCGGCCCGGCTACCGGCAACCAGGTTGCCAACGGAAACCAGGTGGCTGCCAATCCGACCGGTGAAGGGTGCGCTGATCCGGCAGTGGTCCAAGTCAAACCGAGCATCACGGATCTCGGCTTGGGCGTTGTCGAAGGCTGCCTGGGCGGCCTGCTGGTCCGACGTCCGCTGATCGAGGTTCTCCACTGACACAACCCCATTGCGTTTCAGCATTTGAGCGCGGGCAAGCTCGCGGTTGGCGAGCTCGAGCCGGGCTGCTGCGTTTTCCATCTGAGCAGTTGCTTCTGCCAGTTTGATCTCATAGGGAACAGGATCGATGACGAAAAGCAGATCGCCTTTATGGACGACGGCGCCGTCTTTGAAATGAATTTCTATTAACGTGCCTCCGACCTGGGCGCGGAGCTCGACCTGGTCGACAGCTGAGAATTGGCCAAGGAAGCCTAATTGGGTGTCGAGCTCTTGCTCCAGTGGTTTACTGACGACCACTTGCGGCAGCGCCTGCCTCGGTGCATGTGGCGCGGTCCTTCCTCCGGACTCAGAATAAAACAGCCATGCGAGCCCAACCACCGCGATGGCAATCACCACCGCAAGCCATTTAGCAATTCCTGCTCCTGGTCTCTTTTTGAAAGGCAACCCTCGCCCGGTTTTTCCATCTTCGTTTCCGGCCAAAGGCCCGTTGCTCAATTGGTTCACGTGTTCGCTCTTTCAGTTTGGTTAAGGCCGGCTCTTTTTTTCCCTCGTTTAAGGCTGCCCAAGCACAGACCACGCTGTCTCCATTGAAAAGCCCCCGGGCGAGTCGGTCGCCCTTTAGACGCCGCACGAACCAGGCCTAACTTTAGATTTCGACCATCCTCTATTTGTCACTAGGTAGATGACGTACGACATCTAAGCTGTTAAGAGACTTCAGCATACTTGATCGCTGCAGGATGGATTAACTAATCCTGAGTCTGAATGATTCCTGGAATCATATGAGTCTCACTGACTGGATGGTGACCGATAGCGACAACACTCTTGCGATGAGCCATTCTTTGATATTGGCAGGCAATTCAGAAACGATCGACGCACACCGATTGAAGTGTATGGAAGTAGCGAGGCTATCGCACCTTCGCGATGAATTTGATCTCAATCAGCTGAGTTGGCAGTGCCAATCGCGGCGTCACCAGAATGGTACTTGCCACGGCCGGCTTCTTTGACCCATACACTTCCTTCCGAACTGGGCCAGCTGCGGCGAACGCTGTATCCATATCAGTGACGTAAAGCACTTCCTCGACCACGTTGTCCAAAGTGGCGCCGAATTGACTCAGAATCTTCTTTGCATTCGTATAAGTTTGGCGCATTTGCGTTTCCTATCACCTGCAAGGCGACATGGCGCTTTGCTATTTCTCGAAGATGGCAATCTCCGATGCGTCAGCCCCCTCTTATGGGCTGGAAGCCTCTAGGTGCACGGGACATTCGTTCACCCGGTGGGCGAATCAGTCGCCGCATCACCGGCTATCATCTCTGCGAGTCCCTGTCGTAGTGCAGTTACTCTTTTCGTTCCATTCAATCGGTTGAATTCTTGTTGTGCTTTCTGCCAGAGCGGGGCCGCTTTTTTGTGAAGGCGGCCTCCCTTCTCGGTGAGTTCGATGAGGCGGCTTCGACCGTCAGTGGGCGACGGCTTGATCGTGACCAAGCCGTC
>DATFVD010000665.1:0-8860 GCA_035260505.1 Terriglobales bacterium | reverse complement strand
GATGCGGGGGTTGCCGAGAGGGTTTACGGAACGCTGGCTGCAGAGACAGGTTTGATCTTGAAAGGGGCGCACATCATTCGGACGCACGATGTGCGATTTGCAGTGAAGGCGGCGCGAGTGGCGGATGCGATGGTGGCGAGTGGCGGATAGAAGGGCAACAGGCAGACAGGCAGGGACAGCCGCGGCTGTCCCTGCCAGCGTAGCTCGCTACGGGTTTTGTCGCGTCCTAGTCTCAAGAGCGTGGCCGGGGCTTCGCCTCATAAGCGCCAACTCCGGCTTGCCTGAGCACTGTCAGACTCAGATCTCCTCTCATACCCTACCCGACGTTTAGAAACTATCCTTCTGCATTCCCAATAACAGCGCCGCTTGCTTCGGGTTACAGCTTTACCGAACCTTGACGCAATCTTGACACAGTCTCGATTGACTGCCTCTGCCGCATGCAGCAAAGTGGCGTCCGCATTCCGACATGCTCGGTCGCGCAGGCGTGCCGTGCGATATGTCAGGAGGAACGGAAAATGAACAAGCTCAACTCTTCTATCTGCGTGCTGATCGGTTGCTGCCTCTTGGGGCAGACTAGCCTGGCACAAAACGTTATCACCGACTGGGCGGGCATCGTCCAGCCCGCGATAAACAATTCCAGTTCCCCGAGACCACCTGCAAGTTCCGAGGTGCTCCATGCCACCATCCAACTTGCTGTGTACAACGCGGTGATTGCTATTGAGGGCGGCTTCGAGCCTTACGGTTCACCTATTTCGGCGCCGCACGGAGCCGACGTCCGCGCCGCGGTTGCGACCGCCGCCTATCGCACGGCTCGAGCGCGAGTGGATCCATCTCAAACGGGATATCTGGATTCGCAATATCAGACCTATCTGGCTACCATCCCTAATGGGCAGGCCAAGAATGACGGTATTCAGGTAGGTGAGTCCGCTGCTACTGCGCTGCTTGCCTTGCGCGCCAACGACGGTTTCAATAATGTTGTGGACTACGAATGCAGTTCCAACCCACCGCCTCCGGGTGAGTTCGAGCCCAATGGCGGCTGTGGCACTCAGCCGGTGGATGCGAAGGTCGGCCAAATCACTCCATTCACCTTGGTTGATCCAAGTTGCTTTCGACCCGGCGGGCCCAATCCCCTGACCTCCAGAGGCTATACCAGGGATTTTATTGAAACGCGAGACCTCGGGCGAGCCACTAGTACGGTTCGCACGGCCGAGCAGACCGACATCGCGTACTTCTGGTCGGAGCACGCGTACGTGCACTGGAACCGCAACCTCATCCACTTGGCCATCAGCTCCGGGCTGCACATTCGCGAGACGGCGAGGTTCTTCGCCCTGGTGCATACCTCTGCCGCCGATGCCCTTATCGCCGGCTTCAATGCCAAGTACTTTTTTCGGGCCTGGAGGCCGAGAACCGCGATCCCGCGCGCCGATACCGACGGCAATCCAGACACCGATCCGGATCCGAGCTGGACTCCGCTGTTGAGTGTGAACCACCCTGAGTATCCGTCCGCGCATGGGTTCTTTTCGGGCGCGTTGACCGAAGCTGTCGCCAAGTACTTCCGTACCACGAAACTCACGTGGACGTTATCGACCAGTAAAGACGCGGTGCCGCAGCTGATTAAGACCGAGAGGACGTATTACGACCTGGAAGCAATCACGCGGCAAATAGGCGACGCGCGAGTTTGGTCCGGGTTGCACTGGCGGCATTCGATGCGCGATGGTGACCAGATCGGCCGCGAGGTCGCCGACCGGGTATTTGAGAATTACTTCCGGCCAATCCACAAGCATGACTAGAACTGACACCACAGATAGCTTATCGTTCGAGCGCTCGGCCGAAACCGGGCGCTTCGAAGCGATTACTTTCTATCGTTGTTGCTATCGGTCCAAGCCGACGCGGCGGACTAGGTCCGCAAAGCGGGGGTCTCCGCGTATGGGATCAAAGATTGGGTGCACTTTGAGGAATTGCAAAAGATTTGACTGCTCCTTGTAGGCTTCCTCGAGCCAGAAAAATGCCCGGTCGTATTCACCTAAGCCGAGGTAAGCCTTTACGAAAGCGGCCGCGGGAACGTAGCCCGTTTGTTTGCGGCGCTTCAATTCTTCAAGCAAGCGAAGCGCGTCCGCGCGGCGCCCAACCTGGGCGTAAGAGTGGGCCAAAAGGCCGACGATAGCCGGGCTGCGGTCGGAAGCGGCAACCCCTTTTTCCAGCTCGAAGACCGCTTCTTGGGAGTGATGATTGGCGATAAGCGCAAAGCCGAGGATCCAAAGAGCGAATGCGTCGTCTGGTGTGACCGCCAGCACGCTGCGAAGCTCCTGTACTGCATTGTCATAACGGCGGGCATAAAACAACATCCAGGCGAGATCGGAACCCGATGTAGCAAGCGGATCGAGCTCGCGGGCCCGACGGCATGTCGTCACTGCCTCCTCGGTACGCCCTTGACTTACCAGCCAGTAAGCAAATGCTGAATAGGCCGCCGCGTTGTTTGGGCTCAATTCCAGTGCCCGCCGATACTCACCCTCGGCTTCCGCCCAGTGCCAGTGTTCCTGCGCCATGTTGGCGAGCAGCACGTGCGCTTCCACCAATTCCGGATCTAACTCCAGCGCTTTTCGCGCCGCTAGTATTGCCTTCGGGCGTTCCTTTTTGGCTACACCACCGATAAACACGGTGCTGAGGTCCGAATAGGCGTCTGCCAGCCCCATGTAGCTCGGTGCAAACGTCGGATCTCTCCTGATTGCCTCATTGAAGTAAGCAACGCTCTCCTCCGCCTTGGTTCTATTGTTGCTTTTAGCCAGGGCAAATTTGCCTTTCAAATAGTTCTCGTAGACTTCCGGCGAGATAGGACGCGCTATGGTAAGTCTCTCGTGTTCCTTCCCTGTGACCGTGACCTCGACTTTTCGCGCGATGGATTGCGCCACATCGCTTTGCAGAGCAAGCACCTCTGGCAGTTCGCGGTCGTAGGTCTCGGACCAAAAATGTTCGTCGGTCGAGCCGCGAATCAACTGGGCAGTCACGCGAATCCGGCTGCCCTCTCGTATTACGGATCCTTCGACAATGGCATCAACGCGCAACGTTTTAGCGATTTCAGGCAGGGAAATGCGCGTGTCCTTGAAAAGCATCACCGATGTGCGGGAGATGACGCGAAGGTCGCGGATCGACGATAGTCGTCCGATGAGCGCCTCGGTCATGCCGTCAGCCAAATATTCCTGAGTGGGATCGCCAGAGAGGTTTTTCAGAGGCAATACCGCCAGCGATTTGATTGCCGGCTGCCCCGTGCCCTTAGGACTACCGTCGTGGCTCATCACCAGGGTCACGATGAAAAGTGCGAGGACGGCTACTCCCCCCAGCAGCACCCTCGGGCGCATGCGAACGGCTTTCCCTTCCATCGATAGAACTGCTGGGCTCGAAGCTGTCTGAGCTGACACTGAGAGTGGCTGCGCTTGCAGGTTGGAATCTCCATTGCCGCAGGTCACCTTGGCCGCAAAGCGGTATCCCTTCCCAACTACAGTTTCTACGAAACGAGGTTTCTCAGGGTCGTCCCGAAGCGCCACGCGGACCTTGCTGATGGCGGTGTTAATGCTGCGATCGACATCGAGGAAGACGTCCTTGCCCCAAAGGCGTTCAGCGATCTCCTCTCGGGACACCAATTCCCCGCGATGTTCGACCAGCAGGATGAGCAACTCCATGGGGCGTTTTTCCAGGCGCAGGATGTGCTCACCCCGTTGGAGTCGATAGCGGGATTGGTCGAGCGTGAAATCGGCGAAATGAAATTCCTGAGCCGTAACTGCTCCCACGTCAGGGCCTGATGTACGTCGCTGATGATGCCCCAGGAACCGCTAAGAAGCAACTGGACGACGCAACTTGGGGATATCAGAACTTTATCTCTACCCTCATACATAGCACTCGCATCACATGCCAACACGCCTGGACGATAAAACGCGATCATGGCCTTCAATGAAGAGCATGGGCTCCTGGTTGGCGGTATACCGCGGGACCTGGTTCAGATCCCAAGCCACGTGCTAACCGGAAAGGGAATTCCGCCTTAAGTTAGTGCTTATGGGGATGCGCCCCGGTGGACAGCCGAGAGCCTGCCCTGAGCTTGTCGAACTGGCGGCTGTCCCTACGCAGCCTCAGACCCGCGCCGCTTCGGCGGTGGGTGCCGTCACTTTAACCACGGGCAGCCGGATTTCAAAAGCGGCGCCGCCTTCGGGGCGGTTGTAGCAGGTGATTTGTCCTTTGTGGTCCTGGACTACTCCGTAGGTGGCACTCAGTCCGAGACCGGTTCCTTTGCCAACCGGCTTAGTGGTATAGAAAGGGTCGAAGACGCGCTCGGGATCGCGCAGGCCGGGACCAGAGTCCGCGAATTGGACGACCACTTCGTTCTCTTCACGCCAGAGCGAGACCTGGAGACGGCCGCCGCCGATTTCCTGCAATGCGTCCACGGCGTTCTCGATGATCTGAAGAAAGGCTTGTAAGAGCTGGTTCGGATTGCCGAGGACGCGAGGAAGGGGATCGTGGCTTTCCACCGTCAGGCTGATCTTTTTGTTTTCGAGCTTGAATCCTTCCATTTGAACGGCACGCTGCAAAAGAGGCTTCAGTTCCAGAAAACCCTTTTCTCCCGGAGTCTGCTGGGAGAAGCTGAGCAAATCGGTGACGAGCTCGCGAGTGCGGTGGGCTTGCTGGCCGATTTTCTGCGCGTTCGCGAGTTGCTCGCGGCTGAGGTTGCTGCTGGCGGCCATGCGTTCAGAACTGCTCAGAATGGCGGAGAGCGGGTACTCCAGTTCGCCGGCGGCGAGCGCGACCAGTTCTCCGAGTGAAGCCAGCTTGGCTTGTTGGATAACTCTCCCCTGCAGGCGTTGGAGGTTGTCGAAGCTCTTGCGCGAATGATTCAGCAGCCGCAGAAGGCGCTGGTCGAGCAGGTGCTGTTTTAGGAAAACGACAAAGGCGAGGATGGCGACGCCGCCCATGGCCACCGCAAAACGTACCTGGCGCAGATACGGCTGCTGGTTGCTTAGGAACAGTGCCCAATATCCCATGACGGGGAGAGAGAGTAAGGCAAGTTTCGCCAGCCGAGGAGCGACCGGACGACTGCCACGCGTGTTCGAAGGCATGATCTGGATATCGCGAAGGCAGCGCCGTCCGGAGATGGCAACCCAAAGGAACCCCAGCGTCGCGCCGAGAAACGGGAGGTCGTAAATTTCGCCGGTCTTGTAAGTGCCGCGCGCGAGGGCGGCATTTATTGCTTCGGAGGAAAATGTGTACAGAGTGGTGGCGAAAAAAATGTTGCGATAGAGTTCCCGCCAGGTTCCGGAACTGGTGAGGAATGCCGATGCCGACAAGGCAATCAAGGTCACTCCTCCGACAAGATAGAGCAGGTCCCAACGCGGGCTGTATACAGCGAGATCGGTAATGATGTACTCCTCGGGAAAGACGAAGAAGGCATAAACCACCACCCACCACACGAGCAGGATGATGACATTCAGTGCGCTGGGCAACATCCCTTCGTGTTCCTCGGACTCCTGGGGGCGGATGGACACGGCCGCCATGATAGGGACAATGTGCAGGAACAACACGATATCCCCCTGGAAGGGATCGGGCAGAGGCTTGCGAACCACCACTTCAAGCCACGTCCAGCATGCCTGGTTGAAACACCACATAGCCATGCCGGCGGTCATGAGACTCCAGAACAGACGTGTATGTCCCCGGCTGTCGAAGGCGTTTCTAGCTGAGACGATGAAGGCAGCCGTGATCACGAGTAAGGGGACAACGTCCCCCACGGCCACACGAAAGATTGGCCGGGGAAACACTACCGGAGCCAGCGCAAAGGCCAGCAGTAGACCAACTCCGCAGAGGAGCCACGAAATGTGGGGCCGAGACACCACGCTGCATCATATGACGTCCAATACAATATGTTTAGATCACGGACTGGTTACCCCAGGTTACTACGGTAACTTTCGAGCGGGTGCGGGCGGCGGCTGCTAGAATTGCCAGTTATGGCTTTCCCCGCTAGTCGTCTTCGCCGTTTGCGGCGCACTGAAACCCTGCGTGCGCTGGTCCGCGAGACCCGGCTTACTCCTGAATCTCTGGTGTATCCACTGTTCGTTTGCCCCGGACAGGGCATCCGGAAAGAAGTGCGGTCGATGCCCGGAGTCTTCAACCTTTCGATCGATGAGGCGGTGAAGGAAGTGCGCGAGACGCGCGCTTTGGGAGTATCTTCGGTCATTTTATTCGGGCTGCCGGAGAAGAAGGATGAAGTGGCCACGGGCGCGTGGGCGGAAGATGGCATCGTGCAGAGGGCGGCGCGCGCCATCAAGAGCGAGGTGAGGGATGTAGTGGTGATGGGCGACGTTTGCCTGTGCGAGTACATGTCGCATGGGCATTGCGGAATCGTGAGGTCGGAACCACAATCGCTGGGTGCAGCCGCGGCGGCGCCACCGGCGACCGCGGAATACGAGATCGTGAATGACGCGAGCCTGGAGTTGCTGGCGCGCACGTCGGTTTCGCTGGCGCGATCGGGCGTGGATATCATCGCGCCGTCGGACATGATGGATGGACGGGTCGGGGCGATCCGCGGGGCACTCGACGAAGCCGGCTTCGAAAATACCCCCATTCTTTCGTATGCGGCGAAGTTCTCGTCCGGTTTTTATGGACCGTTCCGGGAGGCGGCGGATTCAGCACCGCAGTTCGGAGATCGCCGGTCGTACCAGATGGACCCGGCGAACGTTCGCGAAGCGATGCGGGAAATCGAGTTAGATATTGAAGAGGGCGCCGACATGATCATGGTGAAGCCGGCGATGCCGTACCTGGACGTGATTGCCGCGGCCCGGGACCGTTTCGACCTGCCGCTGGCGGCCTATCAGGTATCGGGCGAGTACGCCATGATCGAGGCCGCAGCCCGGAACCAGTGGATCGACCGGGAGCGTGTGATGATGGAATCGCTACTCTGCATCCGGCGCGCGGGGGCCAGTGTAATTCTGACCTACTACGCCAAGGAAGCGGCGAAACTGCTGGCCTAGCCGTCCAGGCGAGTCGTTCTGCTGGTCACAGGCTCGAGGCCGACCCGGCCAAACCCCCATTTTTAACCGTGCGGCTGGCAAAATTGTTGTAAAATCCGCCGAACCCGGGGTAGACACTTGGCGCGATACTCGCAGTCCTCGTCGACAGAATTGGTAAGAGCGTGCGCTGGCTCGAAGAACGAAGAGGCGTGGACGGAGTTCATCCGGCGATTTCAGGTGGTGATCGCCGCGGCGGTGCTGAGGACAGCACGCAGTTGGGGCGAACCATCACGTCAGCAACTGGACGACCTGATTCAGGATACCTACCTGAAGCTTTGCGAGAACGACAGCCGTTTACTGCGATCATTCCAGCCCCGCCACGAAGATTCCATTTATGGATTTTTGAAAGTGGTTGCGGCCAATGTCGTCCACGACCATTTCAAGTCCGCGCTAGCGGCAAAGCGGGGTGCAGGCCAAACCGAAGCGATCCTGGAACGAATTCAAATGGAGCCGAAAATGGGCGACGCGGACAGCTTTTATATGGTGAGCCAGCGTCTTCAACTCGAGCAGCTCGACAAGATCTTGACGCAGCTGACGGCGGGCAAGGACCAGGAAAGAAAACGCACGATTTTCTGGCTTCGCCACCGTCAGGGACTTACCGCCAGCGAGATTGCATCCATCCCATCGATGGGACTGACCACCGAAGGAGTCGAAAGCGTTCTCATGCGCCTGGCGGCTATGATTCGGGGTCACCTTATAAGTTCAAGCCCCCACCGAGAAGTGAAGGTTCTGCCCCGGCAAAATCGTTCTAAGAGATTAGGAAGGTAGTTTTGGAAAGCGATCCCAGCCAGCATATCGGAACTGCGGAACTGGCGAAGCTACTCGAGGAATCTCGCCTGCATGCGGACTTCGCGTTCGACGCGGCAGATGGGCATCCTCATCTGGCTGCTTGTTCTACCTGCCGTGAGCATTTTGAGGACCTGGCATCATTCGATCGCCAACTGGATCGCCAGATGAAACGTATGAGACCGACTGAGTCGCCGCCGCGCAAGAGCGGTTGTCCAGTCCCGGCGGTATGGCGTGAGATTGCCGGTGGGTTGACACCACCCGACCAGACGCTTGCCCACCTTGAACATGCCAGCCGCTGTGATTGTTGTGGTCCGTTGCTGCGCGAAGCTGTAGCCGAATTGACTGATCTGAACGGAGAGATCACTCAATCCGAGTTGAATCTTATCGCGGTCCTCGAGAGTGCTCGCGCGGAATGGCAGCAGACACTGGCCCGGCATATCACCGGAGCGGCTCGTCCGGGGGCGGATCGGGAATCCACGCCTTGGTGGCAACGATGGCTGGCCGTTCCCAATCTCGGCGTCCCCCATCGCTTGGCAATGGGTGCGTCTCTTCTAGCCATAGTTGCCGTGGGACTATGGGTTGTTGTACAAGGCAACAACAATAGGAACGCTAATCGGAGCCAGCCAGCCGCCGCCAGCCAACTCCTAGCGCGCGCGTACACCGAGAAGCGCACCCTGGAGCTCAGAATCGCAGGCGCCGACTATGCGCCTCTGCGTGTGTCGCGCGGACCGGCAGCCTCCTTTACCAGCCGTCCAGAGCCGCTTCTAAAAGCGGAGGCGCTCATTGCCAGCCAACTCGAATCCCACCCTTCCGATCCCGCATGGCTCCAGGCGAAGGCGCAAGCGGATGTGCTGGAAGGCAAGTACGACGCGGCTGTCGAAGCTTTGCGCCGAGCCCTGGAGTTGGAGCCGCATTCGCCGGCAATCCTTATCGATCTGGCCACCGCTTATTTTCAGCGCGCCCAGCAGGAAGACCGCAAAGAAGATTTCGGCGCTGCATACGAATACCTGAGCCAGGCCTTGAGA
>DATFVD010000664.1:0-8502 GCA_035260505.1 Terriglobales bacterium | reverse complement strand
ACTTCATAGACGAGGTGATGCAGACCCAGTTCGCCGGTCGAGCCGATGTACATCGCGGGACGTTTACGCACGGCTTCCATGCCGCCGAGGACTTTGATGGAGTCGGCGGTGTAGTCTCCGTTAGTGACTTTGCCGTTCTTGTTCGTGGCGTCGGCGCTCTTCGCGTCGACGACTTCGGCTTGCAATTCTTTGGTGGCCATTCTGCTCCGTGGAGAACGCCGGATCGGGCACCTGACTGGAGGGACGATTCCGGGACTGCTCGGGTGACCTCAACTTATTGAATTTTCTGCTATTTAGCTGTCACCGGAGCTGGGTTTATTTTAGCACAAAAATCGCTTGTTTTGGGGCTGGAATCGAGACGATAAACTGCGTTTTTTGTTGTTCTTAGGGACGTGGTTTCGGGTGGCGCTGGCCAGACGCGGCAAGCCGCGTCTCTACGGGAATTTCAGGGTGATTTTGCGGCGACGAAATGGAGGCCGTCCATCAGATCGTCCAGTTCATCTTCGCTGCCGGCGATGAAGGTGAATGAGACGATATGGCCTTTCGCTAACAGGACTAGAGTGCACTGGCGCATGGTGAGTTTATCGTTGGTTGTCTTGACGCTGGTTGTCTTGATGCTCAGCAACTTGGTGAAATCAGCGCGCAGCAGGTGCCGCGACTCCACTTCCAGCGGATATGGTTCGCCTTCGGGCTTGAGGCCTTTGGATGTTGCCAGCTCGGTGAGGGGGGCGAGGTAATCCTCGGCTTTGGTGAGCCCGGGGTAGGCTGCTGTGCTTTCGGAGGCGATCACGACGGCGGAATTGACGGTGTCTCCGGTGGCCTCGGGAGGACGCTCGAAGGTTGCGAGCAGGAGTTCTGCTTTGCCGGTCTCACTTCCTTCTTGCATCTGTTGGGTGCGATCTACCCAGCCGTAGGGAATCTGATAGCGGAATCCGAATATCGGGTTCTGGTAAAGCTGCGGGTCTTCGGTGTGCGTGGCGGTGTGCGTGGCCGGGGGGTTGGCGGGTGGCGTGGGGGTAGTCTTGCGTCGGGTCTGCGCTGTGAGGGTTAAGCCCAGGGCAATGATTGCGATTATCGTCAGGCGGCAGTTTGTGCGGAGAGGGAGCAACGTATAACAAGTTTACATAGGTTTCAGATGGCCGGGATTGAGTGACGATTCATATCGGCCGTGTATGGGGTGGCCGGGCGGGGACGCCCGGCGCTCCACGTCGCGATGCTACTCAATGAACATGCAATCTCCATACGAATAGAAGCGATACCCTGCTTCGACGGCGTGCCGGTAGGCGCCCATCACGAACTCCTTGCCCCCCAGCGCGCACACCAGCATCAGCAATGTGGATTGGGGCAGATGAAAGTTCGTCAGCAGCGCATCTACGATTTGAAACTGATAGCCCGGATAGATAAATGCGTCGGCCTCACCGCGTCCGCTTTCGACCCGATTTCCGCCGGGCTGCTTTGCGGCGCAGCCGGCTGCATACTCTAATGTTCGGACGGTGGTGGTGCCGACGGCGACTACGCGCCGGTTGTCAGCTTTCGCCTGGTTGATGGCTCGCGCTGCTGCCGCTGGAATCTCGTACCACTCCCGGTGCAGCTTGTGGTCTTCCACTTTTTCTACTCTTACCGGCTGGAACGTGCCCAGGCCTACGTGCAATGTGATCTCGGCAATTTCAATCCCGCGGGAACGTATTCGAGCGAGGATTTCGGGCGTGAAGTGCAAGCCGGCGGTCGGCGCTGCTACCGATCCCCGCGTCTGGGCGTAGACGGTCTGGTAGCGCTCCCGGTCCGACGCGCGGTCTTCACGGTCGCTCCCGCGGTGAATGTAGGGCGGAAGGGGGACGTGTCCAATGCGCTCGACTCGGGCAAAGAAATCGGGGACTGGGGAGAATCGGATGAGCCGCTCGCCAAAACTGCCGCGGTCCATAACTTCCGCTTCCAGTGCGGGTGGAGAACCGGATGGTCCGTCAAAGTAGAATTTTTCTCCGATCCCGATCTTCCGGCCGGGTCGTACCAGGCACTCCCACTCATTCGGATTCTCGGTCACCTGGCGTGTCAGCAGAACTTCGATCCGTCCGCGGAGGAAATCTCTTGCTGCGGGGTTGTTCGGGCTTATCGGCTGGGCGAGTTGTCCGCTGCGGTGGCCGTAGAGCCGGGCCGGGAAGACCCGTGTATTGTTTACCACCAGCAGGTCATCCGATCGCAGCAAGTCGGGGAAGTCGCGGAAACTCCGATCCTGCCAACTACGACGCCGATTCAGGTGCAGCAGGCGCGATCCGGCGCGGTCTGCCAACGGCTCCTGCGCAATGCGATCGGGCGGCAGATCGTACTGGAAGTCGGAGACTAGCATCGAGGAGATTATAGGGTTTGAGGGTCGCTCCAATATCCAGGGTGAGGAGCGACGGGCGCCTCGCCGGTCCGGCAGTCAGGTGGCCGGGCGGGGACGCCCGGCTCTCCATAGGCTTTACATGCTCTCCATAGGCTTTACATATTTTGACGTTCTAGTGGTTGTAAGGTTTCCAAGGCGTGCTGTAACATAGCGGCGCGAGGATTTCCCGATAGCCAGCGACCGCCAGTATCGCGCAGGGATCGTGCAGTTCGGCCGCCTGCTGCACGAAAACGGCTTCGTTGCGGCCACCGACGGGAATCTATCGGTCCGTCTCGACGAGGCACGCCTGCTGGTGACGCCCACCTGCATCAGCAAGGGCAGGATGCGTGCTTCCGACATGGTGATTGTGGACATGGACGGAAGACGCCTCGCCGGCAAGCGCAGAGTTTCGAGCGAGATCGGCATGCATCTGCTGATCTACCGGCTGCGCCCCGACGTGCATGGTATCGTCCACGCGCACCCGCCGACCGCCACCGGGTTTGCCGCTTCCGGTTACGATCTGAACCGTCCGCTGGTGTGCGAGGTTGTCGTGGGATTGGGCTCGATCCCGCTGGCCCGCTATGGCACTCCGGGGACGCCGGAGCTGACCGATGCCCTCGAGCCGCTGATTCCGCACCATGACGCCATCCTGATGGCGAATCACGGGGTCGTGACATTCGGGTCGTCGCTCGAGAGTGCCTACATGAAAATGGAAACGGTGGAGCACTTCGCGAAGATCGCGCTGGTCACGCACCTGCTCGGCAACGAGCAACCGCTTAGTGAAAAAGAAGTGGAAAAACTCCACGAAGTACGACATCGGTACAACGGCGGAGGAACGCCGGCCCCGCCCCGCATGCCCGCGGCTGCAGATGATGTTCAATCCGACGACGAGCACAAAGAGACAGCCGGCAGCCGACGGTAGACTTATTCTCCTCCGATCCGAAACCTTACGCCTGCTCGGAAGTTTGCTGTCAGCGCCGGATATCCCACCACCTCGTTGTAGTGATCGTTGAGCGCGTTCTCGACATTCGCGTAGGCCGTAATGCGCGAATTGATCGCATACCACCCGCCGAGATCGACGCGGGCGTAGCCTGCGGCGTGGTCGACGTTGAATCCGAGAAAGTCGGAATCTGGACGTCGCCCCACAAAGCTTCCACCCAGATTTGCTCCCCAGCGCGACCCCAGATACGTCAGCAACACGTTTCCCGAATGCTTGGGGCGACGCAGGAGCGGTTGTCCCGGCTGATGCAGGGAATCAAACGCGAACGGCTGCAGGAGAATCTGTGACGAGGTGTAGACGTAGGCGCCTGTCATCGAGAGCCGCGCACAAAGCGTTCCCGTAAGCTGCACTTCCGCACCGTGGGCCATGGACTCGTCGATATTCTGATATTGCCCGGCGAATGTGTTTGGATCGGTGATCGCGAAATCAATCTGGTCGCGGAACAGGTTGTTGAAGTAAACGCCTGATAGTTGGTACTTGCCCCCGAAGAATGCCTGCTCGACTCCCGCCTCGAATGCCCGGTTCTTCTCCGGCTTGAGATTCGGATTTGCCATGACGAATGGCGGGTCGGAAACAAACAGTTCTTCAAAACGCGCGTCCTTAATGCCGGACGCATACGAAAAGCGGAGCCGCGTTCCTGAAAAAATGTCACCGCCCTTTATTGCCAGCAGGGTTAGGGCCACGCGCGGCACGGCCTTGTTTGTTATTCCAGCGCCAAGTGTGGCGGTGCTCGACGTTTTGCTGTGGACGTAACGCACACCCGCAATCGCCGAGAGTCGCTTCCAGGTCAAGCGCTGTTGCACGAAGGCCGCGTGGTTAAGCCGCACACCCGTGACGTATTGACTAAAAGGAAAAGGCGGCCCGGAAGAGGTGAGGAACTTTCCATTTTCGTCCTCGAACTCGTAACCGACGGTCGTCTGAGCCCAACTGCGCGGCGTGTAGTTGCCCTGATACAGGAAGCCGGCCCGATTAATATGAGCAGTGGCGAGGAACGGGCAGTCAAAGGGCGGAGCGAAACAGCTGCGGTCTGGGACATCGTCCTCATTGAGGCGCCGCGTGTTGTATTCGTAGCCCGTGAGACTATGCTGCCACCGGGCAGGAGCTGAGATCAGCAGTTCTCCGCTGGCTAAGAAATTGTTGGCACGGGCGCGCTGGTCCATGTCCGGCGCCAGAAGACGCTGCCCATTGAAGTCCCATTCTCCGGGAACTCCGGTGCGGCTGTTCGAATGGCGGGCGCGCAGCCGGAACTGCATGCGCTGGTTCAGTTGCACGCCGGCGTTGCCGCCCTGCAGGGCGTTGGAGTATTCCGCGTTCGGCCCTTGCCCGTTGGTCTGGAACTGGTCGGCGAAGGCGTTGTAGTCGAAGCGCGCCCGCGCCCCTGCCAGCGAGGCAAAGCCGTGTGCTGTTCCGAAAGTGCCACCATCGGCGCCGAAGCGCAGCTCCGGGGTTGTGGTCGTTCCGGTCCGCGTGAAGACCTGTACCACGCTCGTCATGGCGTCGGAGCCGTAGAGGGTGCTCTGCGCGCCGCGCAAGAACTCCAAGCGGTCGGTCTCCGCAAGGGGCACAGTAGAAGCATTAACGGTGCCGCCGGGATCGGTTACGGGGACACCATCGATCAGCAGCTTGTTGTAGCGGGAGTCTCCGCCGCGGACGAAGAGCGAGCCGAGCCCGCCGCGCTGGCCGGCGACGTTGACTACGGCTCCGGGCAGGAAGCGCAGAGCGTCGGCGCCGGACGTCGGCTGCATGGTTTCGATGGCCGTGCCAGTCAGAAGCGAGATGCTGCTGGCCGTCTCCTGCTCGGGGGTCGGAGTGCGGGTCGCAGTCACCACGACGGTTTCCGCGGCTGTGGCTACGCGAAGTTTGATGGTGACGGTTGCAGAAGTCGCGGAAAGGTCCGTGGCCTCCGGGGCGAATCCCGGAGCGAGCACGATTACGCGATATGCGCTCGACGGCGGCTCGCGAAAAAACACCGTCCCTTCGGCGGATGTGCTGAGCACCGCGGCAGGGGCGGGCTTTCCCACCTGCAGCAATTGAACCTGCGCGCCGGCGACGGCGGCGTCCTGCGGATCGACAACCTTAATTTTGATTTCGGCCGACGCTACGGCCAAGAGAAAGAAAATACCGGCAACAACACGAGAAAAACGCATGCACGTCTCCTTTATCACGCGAAAGGGTTGTGTGGATGGTTCACGCCGGTCTCCTGGCTTGCGAGTGAGGATGTGAGCTTTTCGCTCGAATGAGCTTTGGCCAGCATCCGGCTACTACAACCGGCCTTCCCGGGTTTTCCTTTTCAGGTAGCCCCAGTGACCGGTTGCGATGTCCTCGCTTACAGTTGCGCGGCAGCGCGGGATTTGCACCCGCTTCCCATAGGCCAGCGTGTTGCCAGCCTACGATCATGCGCGAACCTAATTTTGAGAAAGAGCAAAAACAGCGGTGCGGTAAATCTACCGGGCACTGCGATACAAAGTCAAACGACGCTCCAGAGTTATGTGGAGGGATGAGCGTCTCGCACCGTCCAGTCGGGTGGCCGGGCGGGGACGCCCGGCTCTCCACCGGCTAGTTCTTGATTACAGGGAACTCCGGCGTGCCTACTTTTGCAACGTGCTCCTCGGCGAACCGGGTGACTCTTTCGAGTGCGGCCTGCAACTGCGTGTGATACTCAGCCATCTGCGGCTCGCCGGCTTCGGCGGGAACTCGCACCTTGGCGCTGACGCGCGCCAGCGCCTTCGAGAATGGTTTCGGAATCATCAGCGCATCCCAGGTGTTCAGCACCCAGGCATCGCTGAGCGCCACATAGAATGTTGCCATCGGCAACGCGGTGGCTCGCGAAAGCAGGACCGGGCCGGGCTTGGCCACGTATTTCGGGCCACGCGGACCGTCAATCGTAAAGGCCACCGGAGCGCCCTGTTCCAACTGGCTTTTCAAGCCGAGCAGGGCGCTCGCGCCGCCTCGGCTGCTCGATCCGCGCACTGCGATGAAGCCAAGTTTTTCAATGATCCGCGCGATATATTCGCCGTCGAAGCTGCGGCTTACCATCACCGCGATCCCGGCCTTTCGCCATAACCACGCGCCGGCGAAGACTGCCCGATGCCAGAAAGAGTAGATCACCGGTTTTTCGAGAGTCGCGCCCGGCGCTGAAGGCGGCTCTTCCCACGATATTGAATAGCGAAGAGTCGGGCCGATGAGTGCGATGGCCAGATAGCCCGCCCAGCTGATAAGCGATAAGAGAATTCTTTGCCGCAGCGAGAATCGACGCGTTTCCGAAACGAAGGGCTGCTCAGGTTCGACAGCGGTGGAGGAAGAACTCACGCGGATATTGTAGCCGGGTCAGAGGTCTAACTGACGGCTGACGGCTGAAAGCGGCTTGCCTACGCTTCCAGATATGACACGATCCATTGTTTCAGGCGATACCGGCGTTCATCGGTCGAGTCAAAGCGAATCCCGAAACTCTTATTGGGTTTCTTCCACGTGACGTGCCCGCGCACCCAGACGCGCGGCAGCGTCAGCAAAGAAAACGACACTTCCACCAGACTCTGGAGTTCGGGCACGTGATGGCCCTTGAGAGACATTCCACCGGAACTGATCTCCTGGCTGGTGGCGACTACGCGTCCACCGTCGGCCATCACGATACCAACCTCGGTCATGACCGGGACACGCACGTAGCGGCGGAATTCGTGGAGCACCAACATCCGCGTCGAACGGACCAGCTTTATCGCGGCGGACCGCTCCAATGGTTCGTGAAATACCGCGTTGAGGCACAACTTCGAATAACGCATGGCGTCCTGCGCGCTGCCGCCGAGCCCGTAAATGATGATTCTGGCGTTGGAAGCCGATGCTCGCGCCAGCTCGATGATGCTGCCAGCCTGTTGTCCCAGCGGCAAAACACAGGCTTCGAATTTTTCGCGCCGCAGCCGATCCGCGTGTTCACGCGCGATCACAACGGTTTCGATTCCGGATTGACGGAAACATTCCGTCACCAGTTGCGCGGACGCCTCGGACAAGTCAAACAGGGCGACGCGCGCGGCAGACTTTCGATGGACGGGAATGGGTGCGAGAGCGGTACCAGTCGAAGTAGACATGAGTCCCAGGGGTGAACTCCTCTAAAAGCCCATTCTGACGGGTTGTTTGACGGTTGCATAGGTTTCGAAAGGGCTTAGCCCCTGTCCTAAAGGGCCATTACGGAAGGTGTACCTGGACCGGTTACCATTGCTCCCTTTCGTTTCTTTCGCTGTAGAGACGAGGGTTGCTCGGTCTTCGGACGAGCAGCATGCGGGTTCAGGTAAGATGTTGCATCCTTGCATTTGTAGCCGCAGCGAAAAATGATTACTCTCAATGACATCCAGTCGGCCTTGCGCCGCATTCGCAGCTCCATCTATCTGTCGCCCTGCGCGCGTTCGGAGACATTTTCCGAGTCCACCGGCAACCAGGTCTATTTGAAGCTGGACAACCTGCAGCGGACCGGCTCGTTCAAAGAGCGCGGCGCGCTGAACAAGTTGCTCTTGCTCAGCCCCGAAGAGCGCGGCCAGGGGGTGATTGCGGCCTCGGCGGGAAATCACGCGCAGGGTGTGGCTTACCACGCCGGCAAGCTCGGCATCCGGGCTCAGATTTGCATGCCGCTGACCACGCCTCTGATTAAGGTCTCGGCGACGCGGGGCTACGGCGCGGATGTGATTTTGCACGGCGCCAACTACGACGAAGCTTACGAAGAGTCGGTCCGCCGGAGTCAGGCGGAGCACCTCGCTTTTGTGCATGCCTTCGATGACGATGCGGTCATCGCCGGACAGGGCACGATTGGCCTGGAACTCATCGAGCAGCACCCCGACCTTGAGGCCGTCGTGGTCCCAATCGGCGGTGGAGGCCTGATTGGCGGTATTGCCTGCGCGCTGAAAGAGTCGAATCCGAAGATCCAAGTTTTCGGAGTTCAGCCCTCGCGCCTGCCATCCATGAAAGTTGCGGTCGCGGAAGGCAAGCCGGTGACGCTCAAGGCGTCTTCCACCATTGCCGATGGCATCGCTGTCCGACGCGCCGGCGATCGGACCTTGCCGCTGGTTCAGAAGTACGTGGATGACGTCGTTACAGTCGAAGAAGAAGAAATTGCCAACGCCATTCTTCTGCTGCTCGAGCGCGAAAAAACTTTGGC
>DATFVD010000663.1:0-5647 GCA_035260505.1 Terriglobales bacterium | reverse complement strand
ACTCGCCCGCTACATTCCCGACACTACCAAAGGACGCATCCACAAAGCCGCCCAGCATCTCGGCTACCGTCCCAATCTTTTTGCGCGCTCGCTGCGAGGCCGGCGTAGTCACACCGTCGGCGTCATGGTTTTCGACATGACGGACCCGTACTGCACGCTCGTGTTGCGCGGCATCGAAAACACTCTCTACCAGTCGTCGTTCCTTCCTATTCTCACCGATGTGCACAACGAGCGCAGCCGCTTCGAGCGCTATCTGGAAATGCTGCTCGACCGGCGCATCGAAGGCCTGGTCGTCCTGGCGAACTGGCTGTTTGTGGACATCAACGTCCTGGCCGATCTGGAGAAGAACAACATTCCAACCGCGACCGTGGGCCGCGAGCTCAAGAACGACAATATCAGCTCGGTGATCGTAGATAATGCCGCCGGCGCGCGCGCTGCCCTCGAACATCTCCATTCCCTCGGCCATCGTAAAATCGCCTTCATTCGTGGACCGCGCCAGTTGTCCGACACCGAACCGCGGTGGCGTGGCGTGCGCACGCTTGCCCGCGAACGTGACCTCGAACTCGATTCGCGCCTGATTGTCGACCTACCAGAATCTGGAGATCCGCTCTCAAGTTTTGAACAAGGATACAAATTAACGGAGGAATTGCTGCACCGCCGCCGTCCATTTACTGCATTGATGGCCTTTGATGACATGACGGCCTTTGGCGCTATTCGTGCATTAGCGAAAGCGGGGATTCGCGTTCCCGATCAATGCTCGGTAATCGGATTCGACGACGTCTCGCCCGCCGCCATCTATTCTCCCGCGCTGACTACGGTTCGCCAACCCATGGAGGTTATGGGAACAGCCGCGGCGACCCTCGTGCTCGAGGCCATCAATGCCGGTCTGGAAAAGAAACCAACCCGCACCATTCACCGCAGAATCGTTCCCGAGCTGATCGTGCGCGAATCTACGCGCAGCGTAAAGTAGCGGCCCCAGGCACAACGGGTTTCAAAATTACCCGCATTTTCTCTTGACAGCGGACGACACCTGAAGCAGTATTGATACGTTTTAATAAAGGCATTTGATCGTTTTTGAAGATGGAACGCTGAAAGCGTCGGCAGGATGAAACGCTCGTGGGGCTGGCGCCAACAGGTTCTGATTGGGAGCCCCAGACAACTCTTTGGTGAGACCGTCTTGCTGAGAAGTGTCTGGCATTTGTTCTGCGTCGCATCGGCGAGGAGTTATCCGAGGAGCTAACAATGAGAAACCGTCTCTTCTGTGGAATTGCAGTATTGCTGGCCGTGTTCGCGGCAACGAATCTCAACGCCCAAGACACCGGCGTGATCACCGGCACAGTCCGTGACAACACCGGAGCGGTGATTCAAGGAGCTGACGTAAAAATTAGCGGCACCGCCGGCGGCATCGAGCGCGCGACCACCACCAACTCCGATGGCGATTATTTGGCCGCTGGCCTGCCGGGCGGCACTTACAACCTCACTATTACCGCAAAGGGCTTCAAGACCTTCAAAGGCAACGGCGTCATATTGCGCGTCGCCCAGAAGGCTCGTGTGGATGCAACGCTCGCGGTAGGAGACATTGGCACCGAGATCGTCGTACAGGGCGAGCAATTGAATCAGGTCGAAACCCAAACCTCGGAACTGGCGGGCACTGTTACAGGCAGGCAGATGACGCAATTGGAGCTGAATGGGCGCAACTACACGCAGCTCCTCTCACTGACACCCGGAGCAACCAATCAATCAGGAAACGACGAACCGACCGGCGGGCTGGATTCCGTCGTCTACAGCGTCAACGGGGGCCGCACGGAATACAACAACTGGGAGGTTGATGGCGGCAACAACATGGATGATGGCAGCAATACCACTCTGCTGACCTTTCCCAGTGTCGATGCCATTGCCGAAGTACGCGTCCTGTCTTCCAACTATGGCGCGCAGTATGGCAGAAACAGCTCTGGCACGGTTGAGGTCGAGACGAAGTCCGGCACGCGGTCTTTCCATGGCGTCGCCTACGAATTTGTCCGCAACCAGGCCTTCAATGCCCGCAACTACTTCGCTTCCGGTGTTACTCCTTACAAGAAAAACGATTTCGGATACACCATCGGCGGGCCTGTCTACATTCCCAATGTTTATAACCGGGATCGGAGCAAGACCTTTTTCTTCTTCTCCGAGGAGTGGCGACGCAACCGCCTCTCGACACTCTTCAACGTTCCCGTGCCTTCCTGTGCGGAGCGGGGCTTAGGGGGCGATTGCTCTCAAGCGCAAAGTAATTTTGGGGATTTCACGGAACTCTGTCCCGATCCGAGTGGGAGCATGGGTGACTGCCCGATCAATCCAGCGAGCGGCAACCCATTTACCAACAACCTCGTACCAATTGACCCGACCGCGATTCCACTGCTCCCGCAGTTTCCGCTGCCAACTACGGGCTCGCCCGGGAGCTGGGCATTCAACAAGGCCGTACCGACACCGACCGACTGGCGGGAAGAATTGTTCCGCATTGACCACAACATCAATTCCAAGCTGCATGTTTCGGTGCGGTACATTCATGACTCCTGGAATCAGGTCTATCCGACTCCCCTTTGGACCAACGCGACAACTTACCCGTCAATTCAGACTTCCTTTGGACAGCCATCCACCAGCCTGGTGGCCCACCTCACCGCGACCATTACCCCCACCCTCCTCAACGAGTTCGTTGCCAGCTATTCCACCAATCACATCACGACCCAGAATATAGGGCCTTGGCAGCGGCCCAGTGGCTACAACCTAGGTTTGTTCCCGAATAACGCTGGCAGATTGCCCGGTATCCAGCTCAACGGAGGCATATTTGACGGGCTCGGCGAAGATGCCGGTTGGGTTCCCCAAGGGCCGGTGAATTCGAATCCCAACTACACTTACCGCGATAACGTCTCCAAGATTATCGGCAAGCACAATCTGGTGTTTGGCGGTTATTTTGTCGCCTCACAGAAGAACGAACTGCCCCAGTTCACACCTTCGATCAACGGTTTTATAAACTTCAACACAGGTCTTTCAGGAAGTACGGGTAACGCTTTCGCAGATATGCTGACCGGGAACATCGATAACTTTCAACAGGCCAGTGGACAACCCAAGTACTACTTGCGCTATAAGATCTTCGAACCCTATTTCCAGGATGACTGGCATGTGACACCGCGCCTGACGCTGAATCTGGGGCTACGAATTAGCCTGTTCGGCACCATCTACGAGAACCTGCATCAGGCGGGGAACTTCGACCCGACGAAATACGTGGCTGGCGCAATCTTACTGGCGCCGGACGGGACAATTGACCCTGCCAGCCCCGACCCAACCAGTGGTCTCGTTCGATGTGGCTTGGGCGGCATTCCCACGGGCTGCGCCAAAGGACACTTGTTCAATCCGGCTCCGCGCGTCGGTTTTGCCTGGGATGTCTTCGGTAATGGTAAGACTGCACTCCGCGGCGGTTATGGCATCTTCTTCGAACACACAAATGGCAACGAGGCTGTCGCAACTGCGCTTGAAGGTTCACCGCCGCTGGTGCTGAACCCTGTCCAGAGCATTATTCCTACAGTCTTCAATCCGGACGATAGCATCCAGACCTCGGGTTACTCCCAAGTGGGCGCGTTCGGCGCGCAGCTCCCACAGAGCGTGGTTTCGATCCCCCAGAAGCAGATCTGGCCATATGTTCAACAGTGGCATCTCGACATTGAACGAGAGTTACCTTCGCACGTGGTTGGCATCGTTTCTTACGTTGGCAGCAAGGGGACACATCTGGGGCGAAGGAGGGATTTGAACCAGATTCAGCAATACCAGCAGAGCCTGAATCCCTATCTGCCCGGACAACCCATTGGTCCTAACGACTGCACTACAGGTACAACTCCCACCGGTGCTTCCATTCCTGGCTATACCCCGGGTGGAGATCCGACCCAGCAGACTCCGGGCACAATCGGCGTGAATATGTATGTTGCGTGCGGCAACGATCCGAACTTCTTCCGCCCATTCCTGGGCTATGGCGATATACGGCGGCAGGAGAACGCGTCCTCCTCCATTTACCACGCCCTGCAGCTTTCGGCGCGCAGAAGTGTTGGCTCAGTCCAACTCAGTGCCGCCTATACTTACAGCCACTCTATTGACGATGCTTCCTCTGCGGGAGATACCAGTTTTGTCGATTCCTACAATCTGGCTGCGAACCGCGCCAGTTCGAACTTCGACCAGCGTCATGTTTTCAGCCTGAGTTACATTTACGACCTGCCCTTCTTCAAAGGGTCAGGGCTGACGCATAGGCTGCTTGGCGGTTGGCAGTGGTCGGGGATCACTCTGGTTCAGACCGGCGGTCCTTTTACCGTGACGAACGGCGGCGACGGAGTGGTCCCGGGAGACAATGCCGGCGTAGCCGATGGAACGGCCAGCGCTGGTTCAAGACCTGATCTTATCGGGAATCCAAACACCAAAATTCCGGATTCAGGCGCCGGCGGCGGTTTCGGCCCGTTGCTTTACAATCCCGGGGCATTCGCGGCTCCGCGTGGCCTCACATTCGGCACTGCGGGCAGAAACATTGTTCGCAATCCGCGTCAAACCAACTTCGACATGGCGCTCTTCAAGCGCTTCCCCATCCATGAGAGTGTGTCGTTGGAATTTCGTGCGGAGGCCTTCAACGTTTTCAATCATACCGAATGGGGTTACGTCTACGGCGACGGGGGTTCGGCTGCGGGCAATAGCGGCCTCACCAGCTACGCTAACAGCGTGGGGTGCTACACAGGGCCAAACAATACGCCTAATGATCCGTCATGCCTCGCGGGAGGCCTGCTGCGCCCAGGGGCAACCCACCTGGAACGCCACCTGCAACTCGGTCTGAAGCTCATCTTCTAGCGGGAACATTCGTGCAAACAAAAATCCTGGCTCCGAACGAGCCAGGTTTTCTTTTGCACGCCCCGCGCGCATCTCCTAGTCCGCCACCACCGCCTCTTTCCGTACCCCGCTCAGCACGCCCAGCCCCTTCTCCAGATCGGCAATGAGATCGTCGACATGCTCGACGCCCACGGACAGGCGGATCATTTGTTCAGTCACGCCCATCTTTTTCAGCAGCTCCGGATCGATCAGGTAGTGCGAGGTCAGCACTGGGATGGTCACCAGCGAATCCACTCCGCCGAGGCTTGGCGCCAGGGTAAATAGATTCAGGGCCTCGGCTACGCGGCATGCGTCGGCTCCGGTGCCTTCCACTTCGAAGCTCAGGACGCCGCCCGCGCCCGTCATGTGCTTCTTCGCCACCGCGTAGTCAGGATGTTTTTTCAGCAGCGGATAATGCACACGCGTTACCTTCGGATGCTGGCTCAGAAACTCGGCAATCCGCAGCGCGTTTTCGTTCTGGCGCTCGACCCGGACGGCCAGCGTCTTGATCCCGCGCAGCAGCAGAAATGCCGCGTGGGGATCCATACAGCAGCCAAGCGTCGTGCGCAGGTGGTGGATTTGATCGATCAAATCGCGTCGTCCGGTGGCGATGCCGCACATAATGTCGGCATGTCCGCCAAAATATTTCGTACCGGAATGCAGCACCAGGTCGATGCCCCACTCCGCCGGACGGCAGTTGATCGGCGTGGCAAAGGTCGAATCAATGGTTGTGATCAGGCCGTGCTTGCGCGCCAGCGCCGCAATCTTTTCG
>DATFVD010000662.1:0-16196 GCA_035260505.1 Terriglobales bacterium | reverse complement strand
CACTCCCAATCAGCCCACCTGCGACCGCCACGGACGCCCCATGTTCATCATCAGCCTCGACCGCCAGCGCAATCACGTAACCTACGCCTGCCCCGAATCCGATTGCAACGAACGGGTAGTGCGGACGTAAACCGAGTTGTTGGTGGAGAGACGGGCGCCTCGCCCGTCCAAGCCGAGTTGTTCGTGGAGAGACGGGCGTCCTCGCCCGTCCAAGCCGAGTTGTTCGTGTGGGGACGGGCGCCTCGCCCGTCCAAGCCGAGCGCAGCTCGGCAGGGTTTGGCTCGCGCCACCTCACTCCCCCGCCAGCCACCCGTACTGCACCGCCGTCAGCGGCACCACGCTCAATCGTCCCTGCCGCACCAGCGGAGACTCCGCAAACGCCGCTCGCGCCTTAATCTCGGCCAGCGTCTTCGGCTTCGCGATCGCCTTCCCAACCTTGATAGCCACTTTCGGAGTTTTGGGATCGCTAGGATCCACCGATACCACCGACGCCGTCCCCACCGCGCTCTTCTCGTCCCCGGTGTGGTAAATCACCAGCCGCTCGCCCGGCTTCATCTCGCGCAGGTGCTTTACCGCCGCTGGATTCGTCACCCCATCCCAAATCGTCGTCTTCTCGCGCTCAAGATCCGCGAATGAATACACCGTCGGTTCAGTTTTCAGAAGATAGTCCATGGGCAGGTATTGTAAACACAAAACGCGAAGTCAGTGCATTCCACCTGAATCCTCTAAAATATTTGTCTCGCTCATCCGTCTACAAGGGTAGATGGACGAGGCGCTGAGAAAACAGTGGATGATGGCGGAGCAAGACCAGCGGATCTCTGAAGCGATTGATCGAGACAAGACCCGGCTCCGCAACTTCATCCGGAGACGTGTCGCCGACCCGAGCGACGCGGAAGACATCCTGCAGGAGGTCTTCTACGAGCTTGTGGAAACGTACCGTCTGATGAAGCCCATCGAGCAGGTGGGCGCGTGGCTGTTCCGCGTTGCGCGCAATCGAATCACAGACCTGTTTCGCAAGCGGAAGCCCGACGCGTCCACGAACGATCCGGTAGTAGCGGACGAGGGAGAGTTTCTCACATTGGAGGACTTGCTCCCTTCCCGCGATGCTGGACCGGAGGCGGCCTACGCCCGAAGCGTGTTGCTGGCGGAGCTTGAGGATGCTTTGGAGGAACTCCCCGACGAACAACGCGAGGTTTTCCTCGCCCATGAAATCGAGGGCCGCAGCTTCAAGGACCTCGCGGTCGAAACCGGTTTGAGCGTGAATACACTGCTTTCACGCAAACACTATGCAGTGATTCATTTGCGCGAGCGGCTTCGCGCCGTTTACGACGAATTTACGAAATCAGGAGGGCATGAGATATGAAAAGGAATTGGATCCTGAAAGGACTGAAGATCGCGCTGTTCGCAATAGTGCTTGTCGCGGTACTCGGTTTTGTGGTTATGAGCCTGTGGAATTCTTTGATGCCGCCTCTGTTCGGCTTGCATCTGATCAACTTCTGGCAGGCAGTGGGCATTTTGCTTCTGAGCAAGATCCTCCTCGGCGGATTTCGGGGTGGACCGGGCAGGCACATGTACTGGCGTCACCGCATGAAGGAGCGCTGGGAGCACATGACCCCAGAGGAGCGTGAGAAGTTCCGTGAAGGCATGCGAGGTCGTTGCGGCTCATTTGGACCGCCCGCTTCCGAACCCAAGGCTTGAGCAGAGGGGAAATCCTCCCGCTGAGCCGCGCGTCCGGCTATTTTTTATATTGAATTTCGTGTTTTGTTCGCCTATAATAAATGGCTACTTGCGGGTAGCTTACGCACCCGCGAGGGCCAGTTTCGGGAGAATCCAATCATGCTTACGGTGACTGTCAAAAACTCGGATGATGGAGCGGTTCTTCAATGTCAGGGCAGAATCGTACGGGGCGATGAGACTGCCATTTTATGTGCGGCTGTTGGCCAAAGGGGGCGCCACGTGACCCTCGATCTGACGGGAGTCGATGCCATCGATGCAGCCGGAATCGGCTGTTTGGTGGCGTTGCAGGCTTCCGGTATTTATCTCAAGCTGCTGAATCCGACCGAGCCAGTCCGCGAAGTATTGAGAGTCACCCGGCTGGAGTCTGTCTTCGAGGTCTGCGAATCTCGCGCCACTGAAGACTCGCTGATGTTAGCGCGCTGTGCGACTCCTGCAAGAGCAAGCATCTAGCGGCTCTTCTCGATTCTGCGTGCCGGTCCGTTGTTACCGCGGACACTTCCCTTCTGCGCTGGTTTCGCCAACAATAGAAGCTTCTCGTGACTGAGGCCTCCATCAACCCGGGCGGAATCACCATGGCCAAGGCCATCGAGCGCTACTTCAATGTCGCGCTTTTCCTGCTCGTGCTCAGCGGCTTCGGAACTCTGGCGTCAACCGGAGGGCTGGATCTGCCGACGGTGCTGCTGGTGGGGTTGGCGCTGGCGCTGCGCGGATACCAACTTCTGACGGGACACGAGTTTGTCATCCCGGAACGCTGGACCACTGTCCTCACACTGGTCTACGTCGCAATCTACCTCGCGGACTATTTCTTCCTTTCCCGTAGTTTTCTGACAGCGACGGTTCACCTGGTCCTTTTCGCGATGGTTGTCCGGCTATTCTCGTTGCAGCGAACCCGCGACCATTACATGCTCGCGGTCCTTTCGTTTCTGATGGTGCTGGCGGCCGCCGTCCTCACTGTGGGCAGTGTGTTTCTGTTTTCTTTTGCCGGCTTCCTGCTGGTTGCGGTCATCACTTTTGTGCTGATGGAGATGCGGCATTCCGTCGCCGCCGAGCCAATGCACGCACAAGATCCTCGGCTGTCCTCTGCCGGCGTTATCCCCCCAGTCCGGCGCATGGCCTACGGCCTGCTGGCCATCGCTCCGGCGCTCATGCTGATGATTCTGGCCGGAAGTTTTTTTATCTTCTTCCTGCTCCCCCGCATTTCGTCACACTACCTGAGCGCCTACGCTCCGGCCAGCGATGTCTCCACTGGCTTCACAGATCGTGTGCAACTGGGCCGCATCGGACAGATCCAGCAGTCCAGCACTGTCGTCATGCACATCGAAATCCAAAACGATCTCGTAGGCGGATACGACCTGAAGTGGCGCGGGGTCGCGCTGAGCAATTTTGACGGCAGAACCTGGTCGAATTCGTATTCCCAAATCCAGGTGCGACCGGCGGTGGACGGAAGCTATCGGCTCGCGCCTTTGCCGCTCCCGCGTGGCGCAGCGGCGATTGCGGGCCGATCCATTCATTATCGCGTCCTCATGGAGCCGCTCGGAACCAATGTCTTTTTTCTGGCCGAGAGGCCGCAGAGTCTCGCCGGATCTTTTCGACTGGTCAGTATGGACGCCGGAGGGGCTGTTTACGACCTCGATAACGAGCGTCCCATCAATCGCTACGAGGCCGAATCGCGTTTGCCGGTCATCGACAGCGACGAGCTTCGTCTGGCGACGAACACCGCGCCCGGCAGCCTGGATGAGTACCTGAAACTGCCGCCGCTCGATATTCGGGTTTCTAAGCTAGCCGAGGAGATTACCGCGCCGGCTTCCAGCAACTATGACAAGGCGATCGCGCTCGAGCAATATCTGTCGACACACTTCGGATATACCCTGGAACTGCCCCGCACTCTGGCGCAAGACCCGCTGGCCAATTTCCTGTTTGAGAGGAAAAAAGGTCACTGCGAGTATTTCGCCAGTTCGATGGCGGTGATGCTGCGCTCTTTGCGTATCCCCTCACGAATTGTGACGGGGTTCCGCGGCGGGGAATTCAACGACCTCACAGGGCAATATGTCGTGCGAGCCAGCGACGCCCATTCGTGGGTCGAGGCTTACTTTCCCGGCTCCGGATGGATCAGCTTTGATCCGACTCCCGCGGGCAGTGTGCCGACACGGACCGGTTGGTCGCGCATGCAACTCTATATGGACGCAGCCGCCTCTTTTTGGCGCGAATGGATTATCAACTACGACGCCAGCCACCAGCGCACTTTGGGGAAGGATGCTGCTAACAACAGCCGGCGTTTCTTTGATGAAGCTCGCCGGTGGATTGCACGGCAGCATCGCGCCCTGCTGCGAACGGCACGGCGCACGCACGAGCACATGATCCATTTTCCGGTGCGATGGTTGGGCGGGATATTCGGGGTCGCGGCACTCCTGCTCACGCTGCTGAATCTCCCACGTGTGATCAGAGGACTGCGTAACCACAGGCTGCGGGCGCATCCCGAGCGCGCGCCGCGCGAATCCGCCGCGCTTTGGTATGACCGAATGGTCGATCGCATGGCGCGGCTTGGTTGGCGCAAGTCGCCGTCGCAGACTCCGCTGGATTTCGTCGCCGCCATCCAGGAAGCGGCACTGCAGAAAAAGGTCGCCAGATTTACACGCGCTTACGAGTCTGCACGTTTTGGGAAGTCGCTGGACGACGCCCAAAGCCTGCCCGATCTCTTTCAAGACATCACGCTCGCAGAAACGGCGAAGTCCAAAAAAACGATGGACGGCGCAGCGGCCAGCTAGAAGCGGTGAACGACGCCGACACCCACGTAGTAGTTGTGCTGCCGGCTTTTCCCGGTATCAACATTCAGGGCAGGAACTCCGGAGTAGAAGTCGCGCGCTTCGAACCGCGCGCCCCACCGCTCCCATGGCCACACATCCAAGCCCGCTCCGAATTGGACGACACCGGTGTTGCTGCCGGTTGGCCCGGGGTTCGCTCCATAGAAATTGAGACGCGGAGCTTCCCGGAAGCGACCATACCCTCCGCCTACGCTAACCCACGGTGTGACTGAGTCACCGGAAAAAATGTTCATACGCACGGACGGAGTCACGAACAACGCCCCGATATCCTTGGGAACCTGGTCAAGGTTGTAGTTCAGATCCATTCGCGGATAGATCGCAACCGGCAATTCCGCATAGAGTCCGAAAACCTTAAAGGTCTTGAGGAGGCGACCGTAATTGAACGCCACGCTTTCCTCGTTCCCGAAGTGAACTGGCAACCCCGTGCTCTGAACCGTTTGGGTGCTGACGAAACTTCGTCCGGCCGTGATGGAAACCTCATTAACTTGTGCCAAAGCGCTGGCAACCAGAACCAAAACTGGCACAACAAGCACTGCGAGCCGTTTAGCCGACATCTCGCCTCCGGAGCATTCGGGTATGTAATTTTGTCCCATAAGATTAGCACGCCCACAACGATTGGCGGAAAAGTCTAGGATATCCTCCTTGGTGCCTGCTCTCGGCGTCCTGCACGCGCAGACACAGCCATTTTAGATGCTAGAATTGTGTAGATCTGTTTCCCGCTGATCATTATTCCTTGTGCCCTTAAAGAAAAGCATATCCGCGATTTCGACGCCGACTGTCCCGGCCAAGGTGGGCTTTGTGAGCCTCGGCTGCCCCAAGAACCTCGTCGACAGTGAGGTGATGATGGGTATGCTGACCCAGGCTGGCGCCGATCTTACTCCCAACGCCGAGGACGCTGACGTCATCGTGGTGAATACTTGCTCGTTTATCGGCAGCGCGCAGCAGGAATCCATCGACACCATCCTCGAAATGGCCCGCCACAAAACGGGCGGCAAGGCAAAAAGGCTGGTCGTTGCCGGTTGCCTGGTCGAGCGTTTTCACGATGAGATCCGAAAGAACATCCCTGAAGTAGACGCGGTCGTTGGTACCGGCGAACTGGAGAAAATCCTTGCCGCTGCCGGACTGGCGGCAACACCTCCCGCGCCGAGTCCGTTCAATATCCTAACCTCGCGGCCCGAGGGCGATCATCGCCGCGGACAGGGACGCTTCGCGCGCGATGCCTGGGACGGCGCCGTCGCCGACCTCCCCAACTACCTTTACGACGACCGCACGCCCCGCGTGCTGACCACGCCCCGATCTTCTGCATATATCAAAATCGCCGAAGGCTGCGATCATCCCTGCACCTTCTGCATCATTCCCCAGCTTCGGGGACAGTTTCGCTCGCGGCGTTTCGAATCCGTGATCGCCGAAGCCGAGCGACTGGCGCAATCCGGCGTTCGCGAAATCACGCTCATCGGACAGGACACCACCTGCTACGGCGAAGACCTCGGACTGAAAGATGGCCTGGCCGTCCTTCTGGAAAAAATCGCGCGCGTCGAAGGCCTTCAGTGGATTCGATTCCTCTACGCCTATCCCAACAAAATCACGGGGCGGCTGCTCGAGACCATCGCAGCCCATGACAATATTTGTTCGTACATCGATGTACCCCTCCAGCACGCCTCGGCGCCGGTGCTGAAGCGAATGAAGCGCGGAGGCGGCGCCGACTTGTTCTTGCGCTCGATCGAGAAAATGCGCCGTGTAATCCCTGGAGTTACGTTACGAACTTCGTTCATTGTCGGCTTCCCGGGCGAAACCGAAAAAGAATTCGAGGAACTTTGCGGCTTCGTGAAAGAAGCCGCCTTCGACTGGATGGGCGCCTTCGGCTACTCCGACCAGGAAGGCGCCGGCGCCTTCGATCAGGAAAAGAAGATTTCTCCGCGCGAGATCGAGAGCCGCCGCAAATCTTTGATGTCGATCCAGAGGAAGATCAGCAAGTCAAAGAAGAAATCGCTGATCGGACGCGAATTCGATCTGCTGCTGGAAGGCGCTTCGACCGAGTCCGACCTGCTACTCGAAGGTCGCACAGCAATGCATGCGCCGGAGATTGACGGCAAAGTCTTCGTCAACGATTATCCCGAGGGAAACGAGCCCAAAGAGGGCGAGTTTTACCGCTGCCGCATCACCGCCGCCCACGATTATGACTTAGTTGCCGAGATCGTTTGAGGTTAGAGGTCAGAGGTGAGATTTCAGAGGTCAAAATCACTCATCGCAGAAATGTTCTCACCTCTACAATCTGACCTCTGACCTCTGCAATCCGATTATGCCAAGTAAGCGCCCCATTAAGCTCCGCTGCCCGATCTGCAAGAAGCCGGCAAAGACCTCGGACGCCGACTTCCCTTTTTGCAGCGAGCGCTGCCGCCTCATCGACCTCGGCAAGTGGGCGAGCGGCGGATACGTGATTTCATCGCCCGTTACCGACGCCGACGAAGCAATCCCCGACAACATCCACGACGATGAAGACACGCCGTGAAACCCACGCCCTCGCCTGTCACCAACGACCGTAGCGCCGGCGTCCCGCCGGCTACCGCGCAATCGACCGCTCCACTATGGGCCACACTGGTCGCGACTTTCTTCGGCATAGGACGCCTCAAACCCGGTCCCGGCACATGGGGATCGTTAGCCACGGTTATCGTGTGGGCATTGGCAAGTTCCCGGATCCCGGTCGCGAACCGGGCTTGGGCGACGATCGTTGCCGCCGCCGCCGTAACGCTCATCGGAATTCTCGCTGCTACCCGGATCGCGCGCGCGTCTGGCTTAAAAGACCCGCAATTCGTCGTCATTGATGAAGTCGCCGGGCAGCTGGTTGCACTCATCGCCGTCCCGCTCGCTTGGAAAACCTTTCTCGCGGGCCTTATACTCTTCCGTGTCTTCGATATTTGGAAGCCGTTTCCAATTCGGCGATTGGAACAGCTTCCCCACGGCACCGGTATAGTGGTGGATGACCTGGGAGCAGGACTCTATGCGCTCGCCGTTATGCATCTCTTATTGCACTTTGGTCTTCTAATCAGGTAACTCGGTTTCCCTCCGGGAACAAACTCATGAGCATCTCCGACCGCCTGCTGGGAAAAAAGAACGTTAACGGCAAGCCACACATCGAGGCGGTCGCGCCGGGTTTCGCTTTGCCTGGGGGCGAGGTTCGTATCATTGGAAGGGGACTGCGTCCGCCTGAATTGCGTCGCCCGAGCGTGCGCTTCGGCGAGATCGAAGGCGCGGTGTTGATCAGCTCCGACGATTTCCTGATCGCCCGCGTACCCGAGGGAGCAGCCTCGGGGCCGGTCGTAGTGAGCACGAACGCGGGTACGAACGGCGTGGGCACCAGCGGGTACGTCAGCAATCCACATGTTATTAAGATTGCGGTCCCGGTTGCCGACAATCTGCATCCCGTCACCAATCCCGCGCTCGACCGCGAAGGCAATCTCTACGTAACTTTCTCCGGATCCCGCGGGCAGAAAGTTCCCGTATCGATCTTCAAAATCGACACGAATTACAACATTAAGCCGTTTCTCAGCGAAATGATGAACGCCACCTCAATGGCCTTCGACCGCGAAGGCCAGTTGTACGTTTCTTCGCGTCATGATGAGGCCGTCTACAAAGTGGCGCCGAATGGCACCGTATCGACCTACGCCGAAGGCATGGGGGTCGCGACCGGGATTGCCTTCGACGCGGCGGAGAATCTCTATGTCGGCGACCGCAGCGGAACCATTTTCAAGATCGCCCGCGACCGGCAGATTTTTGTCTTTGCAACGCTGGAGCCAAGCGTTTCCGCTTATCACATCGCCTTCGGTCCCCACGGCGATATGTTCGTCACCGGTCCCAGCACTTCGAGCTTCGACTGCGTCTACAAAGTCGACCCCCACGGAACCGTCTCGGTGTTCTACCGCGGTCTCGGACGTCCGCAGGGCCTGGCCCTTGATGTCGAGGGCAATGTCTATGTCGCCGCCTCTCTCGCCGGCAAACGCGGCATCGTGAAGATCACGCCCCAAGGCGAGGCCGCCCTCGCAGTCTCCGGCCAGGGCCTGGTGGGACTGGCGTTCGCTCCCGGCAAGTCGGCTATCCTCGCCACCAACAGCGCCGTACACCACATTTCCTGGAATATTCAGGGACTGCCGCTCTTCCCAGAGTGAGCATAATCGCGTGATCCGGTGGAGCAACGGGCGTCTCGCCCGTCCACCTAAATAAGCGATATTAGTCGCTGCCAACCTTGGCCGCACCCAGATACGGATAGGGGAACAGCGTTTCCTCGTGCTTTTTCAGTTCCTGTATCCACGCTCGAATTCCCTGTTGAGCAATCGAAGACAGAGGGTAGAACTCAAATCCAGACTTGGCATCACTACTATGGCGGACGGTCGCTAGCATCTCGATCGGAGCATCTTGCAAGGAAAGGACGATCACAACCGTTTCGCCCGCCCGTGGCGCTCCACAGACCAGAGCTGACATTCCCCGCAGACTGATATCAAGCGTGACGCCCCGGGTGACGAACGGTCCAAAGCGCAAGAACCGCTGCAACCCGACCGGGACGCTCGAAACATAGCGCGGCTCTTGCCGGCGGACGTTGTAATCCCGGGAACGGGCCAGCGCTTTCCCGTTGTCGACATACATAACCCTCTCTCCTTCCCAGACCGTGACCGCCAGCGATCGGAACCGCTACGATGGCAAGGCTCCGCCCCAGCCCAAGCCAGCCTGCAGGCTGGCGCGAATCACTCCCAGCAACTCTTCGTTGTCGGCCGGCTTCTGGAAAAAAGCGATGGCGCCGGATTCGAGCGTACGTTTTTCGTTGACCTCCGGATCGCGAGCCGTAAGCACAATCACCGGGATCACCGAAAGCGCCGGATACTCTTGCAGGTTTTTCAGCACCGCAAATCCGTCGCCCGCCGGCAGACCGAGATCGAGAATGATCAAGTGGGGACGTTCCTTCTGAGCCAGAGCAATGGCGGAATAACCGTCACAAGCATTCACGGTATCGAAGTTGTTGGCCCGTAGACGCAGACTCAGGGCCTGTCTGAGATCGGGATCATCATCCACGACCATAATCTTCGCTCGACTCATGGACTGTTCCTCGCTGTAATTTTCAGTGCGCATTCTCGTGGTTCTCCTTTTCGGTTAAATTTTGTTTGCTCCCAAGACCTTGCTGAATGACTTCCGTGACGTAATCCGCAATTCCCCACACTTGCTGTTCCAGGGTATTTGGGTCGGTGGCGGACGGGGTAGGAATCCTCTCCGCCGTGACCCGCAGAGTGCCTCCGGCCTTCAGCCTGGGCACGGACCCGATTTGATCCCGGATGCGGTCCATCAGGATGCCCACCCGCTCCATGTCGGTGGAGGCGACCACAAAAAACGTTTCGACGGGGCCGCTGGTTCCAGTGGCTGGAAGAACCAGATCCTTGTCCACGTAGATGCAAACGCGCAGGCGTTCCAAACACTGCTCGCAGGTCTCCTTCCAGCTTCCGCGGAGAGACTTAGACAGCGGAGTCAGTTCCACGCGCACCAGCACTAGAGACTCCCGCAAGCCGCCCTGATAAGTGATCACCGGGAGCAGGAGCTTGGCCAGGGAATAGAGCGGCAAGGTGAAAGAGAACGTGCTACCGGCGCCGGGTTCGCTCGCAACCCACATCCTTCCGCCGTGAAGAGTAACGATCTCTTTGGCGATGAAGAGTCCCAGCCCGAGTCCGGCGCGGCTGTCGTCCACCGAGTCCGGATCCTGATAAAGACGTTCGAAAACCTGCGGAAGCGAGTCTTGCGGGATGCCGCGCCCGGTGTCGCTCACCGAGAGGTACACGGCACTCGGGTCTGTCTCCACCATCGAGGCCAGCACGGCCACTGAGCCATCGGCGGGAGTGAACTTGATGGCGTTGTCGATCAGGTTGATGAGAACCTCCAGCGTACGGTCGGGATCCGCATAGACGAGCGGGACTGCCTGATCGAGCGTAGCCTGCAGACCGACGTGTTTTTCGGCGGCGGTCGGCCGCATCATCGCGACCGCCTGCTGCATCAGTTCGCCTATATCGATACAACGCTGGTCAACGCGCAGCTTGCCGCTATCGGCCCGGGTGGCTTCGAGCAGGTCCCGGATCATGGCGTGCAACTGATTCACACTCTTGAGGATCGTTTTGAGATGGTCAGTCTGGTCCGGCTTCATGGCCCCAGCCAACCCATCCAGCAGAATCGTGACGTACTGGTGAATGCAGGTCAGCGGTGTACGTAATTCGTGCGAAACGTGCGACAGAAACTGATTCTTGAATTCGAGTTGCTGTTTGCGCGTGATTTCCAGAGAGCGCAGCAACCCCTGCCTTTCCACCGCATAGCGGAGGGCCCGTTCCAGTTGTTTGCCGGTGATGTCGCCCTTGACCAGATAGTCTTGAACGCCCTGGTGGACGGCTTTGATCGCCAGCGCCTCATCGTCCTGACCCGAAAGGATCACCACTGGTACATTCGGAGCCTTCTGCATGATCCGGCGAAAGGTTTCTGCGCCGTGGCTGTCGGGCAGGTTTAAGTCGAGCAATACCAAGGACGGCGTTTCCGCGTCCAGACAAGCAAGTGCGTCCGAGAGCCGGGGCACACAGTTCACAAAAACGTCGGACTTACTTTCAACCAGGCGCAGGCGCACCAGGTCGGCATCTCCCGGGTTGTCCTCAATCAGCAAAACATGAGCAGGTTGCTGTTCCATTATTTATTTTTCCTCTCGGGGCAGGCTCGCGGAGCCGAACCAGAATTCTTCTATCGCTTGCATGGCTGAGAAATAATCTGCCAGATTCCCAGGCTTGTGGACGTAGCAGTTGGCCCCCAGTTCGTAACTGCGTGCTATGTCCAAGGTCGAGCGCGAGGTACTGAACACCACCACCGGGATGGTCCGCAGAATCTTGTCGGCCTTGGCTTCCGCCAGTACCGCTCGGCCGTCCTTCTTCGGGAGATTCAAATCGAGGATCACCAGGTCGGGACGTAGTGCATCCAGGTGCTGGCCGATCCGATGCAGAAAGGCCAGAGCCTCCTCGCCATCCTGCACATTGCTGATGCGGCTCTGATGCCTGCCCCCGGCCAACGCCTCACGTGCAAGAACAACGTCGGCCGGGTTGTCATCGACCAGAAGGACCTGTGGCAATTGTTTCATCGCCCGGGCTCCCCCCTTCTCATCGCGATGACCGGCCGGCACAATGAACTTGAAAGCGGAACCGCAGCCATCCTCAATCGCGTCCATCCCTTCCACCGGAATGTTCGGTGAACGCCACCAGATCCTTACCCTAACGGCCGTTTGCGCCGCGCACTCATCCCTACATGGTCATAGCTATCGGCGCCGCCCAATTGGACTTGAGACCCGAAGGCCAACTCGTCTATCGCAAGGGGACAGATGGCGACCTTCTAGCTGGTCATGTCCCAATAGACGTACTAGTGAAAGTGCGGAAACGACGCCGTTAAACGACCAACCCAGAACGGCCTTTGCGAAGCCGTCCGCGCCAATCGGTGTCGTGGGAAGACGACGAAGAAGAAGAAAAAGAAGAAGACGGGAATCAGCCGCACTGAGAGAGCGGGCTATTACTTCCTGTACACGGTGGGCTGCGGACCCTTCTCGAGTGTCTTGAGGTCCCAGATCATGCCTTCGCGAGTGTAGTTCGCGAGCTCGAAATCCTGGGTAAGTTCAAGGGCGTCGGTCGGGCAAGCATCTTCGCACAGGCCGCAGAACATGCAGCGGCTCAGATCGTAGGTAAATTTCGTGAGCTCCTTGCGGCGGGTTTTTTCATTGCGCTCGCTGGTAACAACGATCAGGTTTTCCGGGCACGCCACAGCGCACAAGTCACAGGAGATGCACAGAGTCTCGTCGGTATCCGGGTTGACGTTCAGCCGCGGCGCGCCTCGATACCGCTCGGCTACCTGCGGCCGCTCCAGCGGATACTGCTCCGTATAAATTTCCTTGGGATTCTGATATCGGAACGTCACCCCAAGTCCCTGGATCAGGTCGACCAGAAAAACTTTCCGCAAGATGTCGCCAATTCCCATATCCCGCCTAGAATAACACTGACTGGAAACTGGCCGGCGTGAGGTGACTCCCAAAATTGGACGCCGAAGACTCGAGACCGAAGCAGCGCCGGGAAGGAACTTTATCCGCACTTTCGGCGCGGCCTCGATCATCGTGCAGGGTACCAGGCTACGTGTCGACCCTAAGGGTTGACCACTTGCGTGACACTGTACTTAACGGGAAGATAGTTTGCATTTCCGCTGTATTTTGCCACCACGACATGCGACCCCCGCGGAATGGCCGAGGTTGTGAACCGGGCGACACCACCTTTTAGTGTTGCCGATCCATACACTGTCCCGCTGACCACAAACTGCACTGCCTCGCCGTCTGCCGGCGGTCCCGCGATCGACGACACGGTGGCCGTAAATGTGACTGCCTGTCCCGCCACGGAGGGGTTCGCTGACGAAGTGACTTTCCCTCTCATCCTCGGGACCAACAAATAGCCGCCCTTGTTGCTCGTCATTGCAATTACGCCGAAGTCATTCACCTGCATCGCGTAGGGCTGGAGGGTCGGCGACAGGCCCGCAAGGGCGGTAAAGTCTCGCATGCCTCCCGTTGAAGTCCACAAGAAGCCGTGCTGAAGGCCGTTCAAAGAACTCGTAAGGGAGGTTCCTACGATCCATCCCCGGCTGTTGATGCTGAGAGCAGAACTGTGTCCGCCGCCCAGAGTGCCCAGGTCCCGGATTCCTCCGTTCTGCGTCCAGGAGAAAGCATGCCCACTCCCATTGGCGGCGGGCGATTGCCCAACCACAGTGGCCACGTCGTTGACCGCAAATGCGAGGGTGCCAGCCGAGCCTAGATTTTGTAGACCGCCGTCTTGCGTCCAAATGAAGCCAAGCGTGTTATGGCTGCCGTTGGGAAAGTAGTAGCCAACCACTTCGTTCGAGGAATTAACCGCCGCTGCCGTGGCGCCACCGATGCTAGTGAGGTCAGGTGTCAAATCTTGCAGGCCGCCGCCCTGACTCCAGGCAAATGCGTGCTGCGTATTTACAGCGGTGTAGGAGAACCCGACCACCGTGCCGGAATCGTTGATCCCTCTCGCCCCGCTCAAGTTGCCCCCGAGTGAACCCAGCCACTGCGCACCGCTGGTCGGGTCCCAGATGAAGGCTTGAAGACCGCCCGAATTGTCGGGATCCCCTGCGCCAACGATATCGCCAGAGCTATTGATGGCAGCCCCGCCAGTGTTAGTCGCGCTCAGCCCCAGGATCTGGGCTCCGGCGAGACGGCTCCAAATCGAGACCTGATTCGAAGTGACTGTAGCGGTATTCACCACTACTTCACCGCCATTGTTGATCGCAATCAAAGAGTTTGGACTCGATCCCGAGAGCTTCACCGGAATAAACGCTGTCTGCGAAAACGCGAAACCGGAAAACACAAGAGCCAGCACCGCAACGATCGCCGCTTTGTTCGGATTCTTCACAGTAATACCTCCTCAGGTGAGCGCCGATATTCTCGCGACTCCGGGGGGAAGCGGGGAATCCGCTACTCCTATAACAGCAAGTACCGTGCCAAGTTTTGTGGTCAAGTTGTGATTGAGTATTCAATGCTAACTGCACGTTTTATAAGGAGTTACATAACACCGAACGCCTTGACTCCCACCAGCTCCTGTCAGTGCAGTAAAACCGTTCCCCCTTGAAGTAGGAACAAAAGTTCCCATACCCGGGATGGCCATTCATCCGCTACAGCTACAATAGATCGGTCGCCCCAAGTCCAAGCCCCATGCGCTGCTGAAGGGAAAGCCACCCTCCATTGAACGAACCTTCCTCTCACGATCTGTCCACGGACAAACTATCCACGGACGAACTTTGGATGGAAGAATCCCTGCGCTGCGCCCAGCGCGCTCTGGAGGCGGGCGACGTGCCCGTGGGAGCGGTCGTCGTTTGCCAGGGCCGCGTGGTTGGACGAGGATGGAATCGCAACCTCATCGATCACGATGCAACCGCTCACGCTGAGATCGTGGCGCTGCGCGAGGCGGGACGAAACCTCGGTAATCACCGCCTCATCGACTGTGAACTGTTTGCTACAATTGAGCCGTGCGCCATGTGCGCGGGCGCGGCAGTTCTTGCTCGCGTCCGCCGTTTGGTGTATGGTGCCGATGACCCAAAGGCGGGCGCCGTTCGTTCAGCTCTGCAAGTGCTGAATCACCCCAGTCTGAATCATCAAATGGACATCCGGGGCGGGGTGCTGGCCGGACGTTCGGCGGAGTTGCTGCAATCATTCTTTAAAAACCGCCGTTAGCAGTTGCTTTTCGCTGAGAGCTGACGGCTGAGAGCTGACAGCTGTTTCCGGAGAGGTGCGTGAGTGGTTGAAACGATCCGCCTCGAAAGCGGGTGAAAAACTCCAACGCCAACGAAAATAAACAACTTATCTCGCCGAGTATAACCGAAAATGCCGTATGTGCGGCGAATTTTGCACCCTTCCTGCACTCTTTTTGAAAATCATTTTCAATTTCAGTTTCTTCGAAAGTGCTCCGCTCTTCTGTCTGGGAACCCTCTCGATTGGCTTCCCTGCCACTGGCTAACCAACAGTCGGTTAGCATGGCGCGATGGTTCAAAGCAGCGGGCGGATTTGTTCTCCGTTCCCGCATCGATTCCACGTAACTTATTGATTCTCCATCCGGCCCAAAAAGTTAAACCGGCAACAACGGTGAATCCTTTCATTCAGTTTTCATTCAGTTTCCGCCTAACTTGCCCTAATCCACTCTTGCTAGGGACGCAGGAACAGCAGTTCCGCCAAGGACTGTATCACCTGTTGGAGCGAATTGGGATTCTTCGAATCGCCATTCTTCGAGCCATGGATAGGCCCGTTTCCGGATGGACAAACTCAGCGACGGAGTCTGGCAGGTCAGAGAACGTAATGCATTTAATGCATTCGCGAATTTTCGCAGACGATCCTCTTCCTCCCACTTTCCGTGACGAACTCTTGCGAGAAGCGCATCGACGGCGGGAGCAAGCGCGGAAACAAAGCACAAGCTGGGCAAGATCGGCGCTCCCACCATGTGCATCGTATGATGGTTGGGCAAGTTTGCGTTTATAAGAGGATCGATGCATGACAGCACTGAAACTCCGCCCCAGCGCTCTGGAACTTTACCCTGGCCGTGGGGGCAATCAACGCGAACAAAGACCGATCTTCATTCAGCAACTACGGAACGACCGGCAGAACCAATACATCATGATGCCCGGCGGCGAAGAGAGGCAAGGATCGGTTACGGAATGGATCGGTGAAGCCAAACAAAAGTGCTACGGTACTTCGGCCTCGACTGCATATGCGTCAGGAGTACTGGCACCAGACATCATCCCAACACCGGCACAGACACTTCTTCCAGCAAGCGGTGCATTCTGATGCCGGAGACTGGTACAGGACTGGCATCCGCTTGATAGAAGAGATGCCAACTATCCGACGGTGCGACTTTACGAATGTTGGCCCACTCCCAAGCCTCGTTCAGAGTACCGTCTGAATTTGCGGGGTTTCCGAAGACTGCCTCGATCTCGCTTCGGCCATCCGGTGTTTCCATCGCTCTATCATTCCTTCAATCACATGTCGTCGAGCGATTTCCAGCCAGTATCGGCGTTGGGCTTGCAGTTATTCCC